>JAZQKM010000028.1:0-5302 GCA_045542155.1 Eubacteriales bacterium | reverse complement strand
GCTGGTGGTTCCAAAAAGCTTTAGCTTTGCACAGTCCCGCCGCAGCGGAAGGCTCCCCTGTGTAAGGGGAGCTGTCAGTCGATAGACTGACTGAGGGGTTGGCTCTAATTATTCTAGATAGTCGCAACCCCTCCGTCATTTTCTTGCGAAAATGCCACCTCCCCTTGCACAGGGGAGGCTAAGATAGTCGCCACATCTGTGGCAGTGGGGCGACTACCGCAAGTGGCGGATAATTCGACGAGCCTATAGGCTCAGCGTGTGAAATGCCCTAAGGGGCTTGTGCAAGCCACTAGCACGGCTGGTGGTTATGACTATCATTTGCCGGAACTTGGTGGGGGCAACGTATCCCACTCGGTTGCTATGGTGAGCGGTTCAAAGGTGACCTTTGTTTTGGGATTGACGTTAATATGATTTTGTAACGTTTGTTCGCTGACTCGCTCCTCACCGATATAAAACTCAATATTGTCAACAACACGATACAGTGGTTTACTCTTTAATTGAAAGCCCTCAAAACAGAGTTGTGACATACCGTATTCAAAATTTTGCCCTGTATGGTTCCAGCTAAAAGAGCCATCGGTGCAGAGGTCATACATTTGGCGGAAGGTAAAATCGTACAAATAAACCTTTCCCAAATAATAGCGGAGAATGATTGTGTCCCCGCAATCGATGATCAATTCGTCAATGCCGTCGCCATCGAGATCTTGGTAAGCATAGTTCAAAGAATCCTTAATATCATATAACGGAGTTGGCATATACGAAGTTGTGCAATTTTTCAGGTATTCGTATTTTTCAAGCTGAGGAACGTACACCTTTATTTGATTGACTAACACACCCTCGTACGTTTGCTTGGCAATCTCGGCCTCGGTAAAGAGAGGTGTGAATTGCAATCCACTGCATTCTTTGGTGGAAGAAGCGCCCGCATCAAGGCCAAGGTATGTGCCGTATTGCTTGTTCAATTCTTGGTATTCCTCTTCGAGAATAGAGACCTCTTCACCATCTACGAGTCTATAATACTTGGTTACGGCAACGTCACCAATCCACTCGTGACCGTTCAAGCCGTACTCCACAATCATTTCCAAAGATCCGCCGCCATTGGCAATGCGATAAACTGTGTTTGAAGAAACATCCGCTCCGCCGGAACCGTTGACGTGAAGGAGTCCTTCTCCATCAATCCAACAAGAGCCGCGCGGAATATAACTATCCAAAAGAATGGGTTTGCCACCAACCATTGAGAAGATAACGCTGATTTTATAATCATCGTCAAGCAAAACGAGTTCGTCTATACCGTCGCTGTTGAGGTCCTTGATAGCGTAACCGCAGGTGAGCTTGTGGTGCAGAGCACCGCCCTCGCCTCTGCCATCGTAGAACAAAAATCCCGAGCTGGAAATTGCACTGAGCCATTCCTTTTCTTTGGCATCGGTAATGCCGAGATTTTTTGCCAAAGCAGATTCTTTTTCATTACCGTAATTTGGACGCGCAAAATCATGCACGGCATTGCGATATAATTGAATAATTCCCTCGTAGCTTGCGAAGTCTCCCGTTTCGGTGATAGGAGGAACGTAATAGATGTAATCGGGACCATCGGACTCAGAATTTGCGTTTGGATAGCGAATCTCCCCCGTTACACGGTCTACCCAAATTTCCTCAACGGTGGAATAATGAGAAGGTTCCCCGTCGAGGTAAACGAGGCATTTTAACGTAATGACGTGCACGGATTGATCCCATCTGTTGTTTGCAACAGGAACAACAATGTACTCACTTTCGGTGTCCTCAAAAAAGCGGCTCCAAAACCCGCGTGCAATCTCTACCGCCTGCTCCTCGGTGACCGCTACTTGCGGCAAAGTAGATTCGGTTAGCTCTGTTGTGGTTTCGGTGGGGGGTGTCGTGCTTTCGGTTGAAGGGGTTGGGGTCGTATGATGATCGCCGTTTGCTTCCCCGATGTTGCAAGCAGTGGCGGAAAGTGTCAATGTCGCGGTGAGTAAGAGTGCCGTCAATTCTTTTTTCATCCTGTTTTCTCCTTTTCTTTCTTCATTATTTATGTCAAATTCGGTTGTCATTTTATGCTTATGTTTTTATTATAACATTTCTATTTTTGCTTTGCAACATCTGTGCTTAAATTATTTTCATCCGCGATTAAGAAAATAAAAAAGACTGTTTTCCAATTCGTGTAACACAGTCTTTTTTGTTATTACATACGCTCCTTTGCGGCTTGCAAAAGGGCCTTTTTTTCATTGGGCAAGCGTTCCTCAATGACATCTTCGAGAAGTGCGTGAAGCATCTCTCCAATCTGCTTCCCTTTGGGAATACCGAGTTCCATCAAATCGTCTCCGCCGACGGCGAGCGTGCGCAAGGAAAGACACGCATCCTCGGCACGAATTTCGTCGATGACCGACGGAATGAGGGCAAGCTCGGGGGGGATTTCGCGATAATTCTTTGCGTGTGCCAAACGGTCACAGCGTTTGACTTCCAAGAGACGAAGGATATCTGCATCCGAAAGCTTTTGCATCAAGCGTTTCACGCGCTTCTTTTCGGCAGAAAGCGGAATATCGTGCCATTCAACCAAAAGCGCCATACGGCGTACCGTTTCATTGTCGAAGCGCAAGCGCGAAAGGACTTCTTTGGTGATTTCAACGCCCGCAGGCGCGTGACCCTTGAAGTGTCCGCCTTTCTCATCCTCGGTATAGCACAGGGGCTTGCCGATGTCGTGTAAAAGGATACCAAGGCGCGTGACAAGGTCAGTATTCTCGCACAGTGCAAGTGCTTGCAGAGTGTGTTCAAATACGTCATAGCAATGATATTTGGTGTTTTGCTCAAAGCCGACGCAACGGGAAAGCTCGGGCAAAAAGATGGCGACAACATCGATATATTCGCGCAGAATACGCACGGCACCTTTGCCGCAAATCAGCTTGCAAAACTCCTCGCGAATACGCTCGGCGGCAATACCCGAAAGCAGATTTCGACATTCGTGCACGGCTTTTGCGGTGTCCTCTGCAATATCAAAATCAAGCACCGAGGCAAAACGGATAGCGCGCAGAATACGCAAGCCGTCCTCGCAAAATCTCGTTTTGGCATCTCCCACAGCGCGAACAACTCTGTTTTGCAAATCCTCTCTACCGCCAAACAAATCAACCAAACCCTTTGTGGGGTGATAAGCCATTGCGTTCACAGTAAAGTCGCGGCGCGAGAGGTCGTCCTCGATGTGCTCGGAAAAGGTCACCTGCACAGGGTGGCGATTATCCAGGTATTCTCCGTCGTTGCGGTAAGTGGTGATTTCCAACTGCATGCCGTCAACAATCACGGTGAGCGTGCCGTGACGGATACCCGTCTCGATAACACGAAAATCCTTGAAGCAAGCTTTCATCTCGTCGGGCGTTGCGTTTGTGGTGATATCCCAATCGTTGGGGGCTCGACCGAGAAGGCTGTCGCGCACACAACCGCCAACGGTATAGCCTTCGTAGCCGCACGCTTCCAATACGGATAGCGCACGTAGAACGGGTATGGGTAAGATGATATCGGTCTCCATATACGCGACCTCCTTTCCAAAAAAACGTTTTTATCCTTACGCGCTTTTGAAGATGTAACGCGCGTTTTTACAAAGCGCAAAATATAGCAAAACGCCAAGCACGTATGCCGAAATAACCTCTCCCAAGCCAACCGTCAGCATCAAAAAGCCAACGCCCTCGGAAGCGTGATAGGCATAGGCAAGAACAAAAGGTACAATGAATGTGTTTGCCAGCACGGTGGGCAGAGGTGTCAGCCACCATACGCGACGCAACAAACGTGCACCGACAACACCGATAAGCGTTGCGAGTGTGCCAAAGAGAATGTCTTGCCACAGGCATCCGGTTGCGATATTGGAAATGAGACAACCAATGGTCATTCCCGGTATTGCCGCAGGCGTGAAAATTGCCAAAACGCAGAACGCTTCGGGAATGCGACATTGTATAGCGGCACTGCCCAAGGGACCTATGGCAATGGTGATAACGGTGTAGAGTGCGGCAATAGCACTCGCTTCGGTAATGTAGCGAAGCGTTTTTTTCGCTTTTGTGTTTTTCATTTTGGGGTTTCTCCTTAGTTTTGTTTTTCGTGAGGATGGTTTCGAACTCACGTTTTTATTCAGGAACGAAGCAACTCGCGTACGGTTGCTTCGACTTCCTCATAGAGATAAAGCGAACCGAGACAGATAAGCGGAATACCCTCTTGCTTACTCAATTCTATTGCGGCCCTCACGCCATCGGCTACGCTACCGTAAGACACGGCAGAAATGCCGTGAGCGGAAAGCTGCGCGGCGTAATCGGCAGCCGCAAGTGCGCGCGGATTATTTGGTGTGACCGTGAAAGCGCGGGCGATGATAGGCTTCATCGTTTCTATCATTTCGCTCCTATCCTTATCAGCCATAACACCGCTGAGAAGGTTGACGCGCTGAGTGCCAAAATACGCCCGGACACTCGCAACGGCGGCACGTACTCCCTCGGGATTGTGCCCGCCATCGTAGATGATAATGGGCTCGTGCGAAAGCAATTCAAAGCGTGCAGGCCAACGCACGCAGGCAAGTCCCTTGCGTACTGCCCCCTCATCAATGGCAAAGCCTTGCCTGTTCAAAAGCTCGATTGCCGTCAGTACAAGGGTGGCATTGTAGGGTTGATATGCACCAAGCAGGGGCAAGCGCAAATCGGTATAGTGCAGATAATCAAAGGTTGTTCCCCCAAGCGTTGCTTCTCTTTGACAGTAAGAGGAACGGTCAACGGTATAAACGGGAGCGTTGTTTTCAAGCGCGAACGCGCGAATGACGTCAAGCGCTTCGCCTTCCTCTCCCCCAAAAAGGACAGGACGGCCTTGCTTAATGATACCCGCTTTCTCGGTGGCAATCTCTTGGATGGTATTACCAAGGAGCGCGGTGTGGTCAAAATCGATGCCCGTAATGATGGAAAGTGCGGTATTTTGAATGACGTTTGTCGAATCCAAACGTCCTCCAAGACCTACTTCCAAAACCACAACGTCACAGTTCTGTTCCGTAAAATAGGTGAATGCAAGCGCGGTGATGAGTTCAAATTCGGTGGGCTTGTCCTCCATTGCATCGGCAATCGGTCGGACGCGCTCGGTCAAGGACGCGAGCGTTTCCTTTGGAATATTCTCCCCGTCCACGCGGATACGCTCACAAAATGTGCGAATATAGGGCGAAGTGTAAAGTCCTGTTTTATATCCTGCGTTTTGCAAAACAGAGGCGAGCATTGCAGAGGTAGAGCCCTTGCCGTTCGTCCCCGCTACGTGAATAAAGCGGAGTTTTGCTTGCGGATTGCCG
>JAZQKM010000027.1:0-3228 GCA_045542155.1 Eubacteriales bacterium | reverse complement strand
GTAGGGTCTCGGTGGTCCCTACAAAATTGCGGCAGCAAAAGCGAGGTTTTGCCTCGCGCCGACTGTCTATCCGTTTGTTTGGAGTTTTCTTTTGATGTTTTAAGTCGGATCGTAGCCATGTCGTGCTGTGGGCCAAGGAGTTGGTGAGTTTAATTGTCTTCCTAAGACCGCTTGGCCTCCGACTTGTGGGGTCTCGGTGGTCCCTACAAAATTGCGGCAGCAAAAGCGAGGTTTTGCCTCGCGCCGACTGTCTATCCGTTTGTTTGGAGTTTTCTTTTGATGTTTTTTGTGAGTGCTTTTTTGAAGGGGTTTGGGGGGACTTTTTGCAAAAAGTTCCCCCACGTCTCTTTTAATATTTACTTACTATTTCTGTCATTCTCGGCAAAAGAGCTTCAATCTCGCAAACGAGCTTGAGTTGGGTGCGCGCGCGGTCGAGGTTGTGGTTATCGCGGTGGATGTGGTAATAAACGTCACCGTTGATGTGGTCGGCGAGGAATCGCGTTGCCTGCTCGAGGGTAATGATAAGCGCGGAATAAGGAAGCAGCTCGCGTTCTCTTGCGGTCATACTGTCGCCAAGCTCTTCGAGGAATGCGGCAGTGAATGCCTCAAACTTTGCAAGGTCGAATTGTACCTTATCGAGGTCAATCTCATCCTCGGCACCCGTCGATGCGCCCGTGCGCATCGCGTCGCCAAAATCGTAAAGGAGCGAGCCGGGCATAACGGTGTCAAGGTCGATGACGCAAATGCCCTTGCGCGTGGTGGCATCGAGGAGAACGTTGTTGAGCTTGGTATCGTTGTGCGTTACGCGAAGCGGAACCGTTCCCTCGGCAATGCCGTCAACAATCAGGGATGCGTACTTTTGGAACTTGCGGCAAAGCGCGATTTCGGCTTCGACCGATGCAACGCGACCTGCACGGTCGGCGGCAATCGCCTCTTCGAGCTGTGCAAAACGGTTGGGCGTATCGTGAAAACGCGCTATCGTTTCCGCAAGGCGGTCTGCGGGAAAATCGGAAAGCATCCGTTGAAAACGTCCAAATGCGTGTGCAACCTCGGCAAAATCTTCGGGGCTCTTGGCAACCTCAAGGCATACCGTATCCTCTACAAAATAGCAGGCTCGCCAATAGTCACCGTCGGCAGTCTTGTAGTAAGGCAAGCCCTCTTTGGTTGTCAAGAAGGTCATCGTTTCTCTTTCGGGGTCTCCGCCACTCTCGGCAATTTTTTCGCGCAGATACGCGGTGACAGCCATAATGTTGCCCATCACCTCGGCGGGATTTTTGAAAATGCTTGTGTTGATGCGTTGCAGAATGACACGAGGCTTGCAATCTACCAAAAAGGTGTTGTTGATGTGACCGTTGCCGTGCGGAAGTGCCGCGGCATCAATACCGAACCGCTCTAGTACGTCTACGATTGGATTCATTCTCTTGTATCCTTTCTCGTTTATTTTGTGTAAAAATGTATGAAAAATGGAACAAAACCTATTGACTTTGCCCCCGTGGTGTGCTATGATTATATTATAGTATATCCAAATACGAATAGATATATAGAAATGGACATAAAACCTTTGAAAACAGCCAAAAACTCTCAACAAAATCACGCAATTCCGCTCAGTGACTGCGGTATTGCCCGTTGCCCGGATATTCTGGCGTTTCATTGCTCGCTTGACCGTCACTTTGACCGCGACCACAACTTTAGCGGTGAATGTCACCCCTTTTATGAGTTGGTCTACGTAGAGGAAGGAACAGTAGGCATTACCGCCGACGAAGAGGTACACACCCTCTCCGAGGGACAAATTCTCTTGCACGCGCCCAACGAGTTCCACCGTATTTGGTCGGAGTTTGGAAGCGCACCGCACGTGTTCAATCTCTCCTTTTTTGCCGCCGCGGTTCCCTCTTTCGGCTCGCGCGTGGTGCTTTTGACCGATACAGAGCAATCCGAACTGAAAACCATTTGCACATCCGCCGCAGAGGGTATTGCCTCAAGTGACCGCGCACTCTTAAACGAAGCGCGTGTACGACTTGAGCTTTGGTTCTTGCAGGTCGCAAAAAAAGAAAGCAACACAACCGAGCAAACACCGCTTTTGCCGTCGGCTTTGCGTTATGCCGAAATCGTAGGCATTCTGCACGCCAATTTGCACAAGCAGCTCTCCGCGGGCGAGATTGCACAGCTGTGTAACATCAGTCTCTCTGCCCTCAAAAAAATCTTTACCCGCTATGCGGGAATGGGCGTCTCCCGCTACTTTACCGAAATGAAAATGCGCTACGCCGCCGAGCAGCTGCAGGCAGGTTTGCGCGTGGGAGAGGTTGCAGCCCTGCTCGGCTACTTCGACCAAAATTACTTTAGTACCGTATTTCGCCGTGTAATGGGCTCCCCTCCCGGAACCTATCGCGGCAGTGAAAAAAAGCTTGATACACGAATTGAAAGAAAGGAAAATACCAAAATGAAATTCATCACCGTTCAAAATTACGAGCAAATGAGCCGTCAGGCAGCCAATATCATCTCCGCACAGGTTATTATGAAGCCGCAAAGCGTACTCGGTCTTGCAACCGGTTCTTCTCCTCTCGGCACCTACCGTCAACTTATCGAATGGTATAAGAAGGGCGACCTCGATTTCTCTGCTGTCACCTCTGTAAACCTTGACGAGTACATTGGTCTTGACGGAACCCACGACCAAAGCTATCGCTACTTTATGCAGACCAACTTCTTTGACCACATCAACATTCGCCGCGAGAACACCTTTGTTCCCAACGGCTGTGCCGATGACCTCGAAAAAGAAGGCGCTGAATACGATGCTCGCATCGAATCCCTCGGCGGCATCGACCTCCAGCTGCTCGGCATCGGTCTTGACGGTCACATCGGCTTTAATGAACCCGCTCCCATCTTCGAAAAGGCAACGCACGTAGTCGACCTTCACGAGTCTACCATCAAGGCAAATGCTCGCTTCTTCGAAAAGGAAAGCGACGTTCCGCGCCAAGCTATCACTATGGGTATGGGCGCTATTATGCAAGCTAAAAAGGTTCTGCTCATCGCTAACGGCAAATCTAAGAAGGATATCGTTCAGCGCGCCTTCTTCGGTCCCATCACTCCCGAGGTGCCGGCGTCAATCCTGCAGCTCCATCCCGACCTGACTGTTGTATTTAGCGAAGAATAATTTTAGGAAGATTGGGGGGGGACCTTTTTCGCGAAAAAGGGTTCCCCGCCCCCCCTCCCACAAACGCTCCCCCCAAAACT
>JAZQKM010000026.1:0-7654 GCA_045542155.1 Eubacteriales bacterium | reverse complement strand
ACCATTGCAGCTGCCGCAGAACGAAATGCTTTTGAATATCGTCGGGCGAAATTTTGCGATAAGCCTCGGACTGTTTTGCAATTTCCGCTTTTACAAATGCGAGGTCGGTCATCCTTTTCATCGGGATGCGGACAATCTCGTAACGTCTTTTGATTTCACCGTCAAGAATATCTCCTTGCGGGGGATTGGCGGCAAAGTGCGCTACGGGTATCGCTAATTCGCTTCCCAAACGCTCAATCATCTCGTCGATAGGGAGCTTGAGATACAACTGTGGGTTGATATCGGCACCGCGTCCTTGCAAAAAGAGATAGGGGACATCATCTGAGGAGAGCTTGTTGAGCTGGGCGAGCCAGTCGGCAGAAATCGAATACGCGGTGTTGACAACGGCGTGACAAGCGGCAGAGGTGATAACGCCGCACAGTTTTCCGTTTGCATCGTGAAAGGCAACTGCGCGAATGGAGCGGTCAATGACATCACGTCCTTCGCGGCGGTTGTGGCTTGTTTGGAGCGTTTCGGGCAAAATGGCAAAGGATGCTTTCACGGGGCAAGCGCGCTCAATAGCGCGCAGAGCGGCGCGTCCGCAAACCTCGCCCATCCAAGCAAAGTAGTCGGTGTCGATGGGGAGCTCGTCGAGAATGCCCGAAGCTGGAGCGGCATGCGTGTGGATACAAGAAAGTGCTATATCCTCGCGGGCAACGCCCGTCAAGTCGCTGATTTGCGAGCTTACAAGACGGTACGTATCCTTGCGCAAACCGATGATATCAAGGGAGAAGAGCAAAAAAATCTTCTCACCGTCTACCATTGCACACACTTTTGCGTGCAGATCGTCGCGCACACCTTCAGTTGCGGGGGAGAGGCGAAAGCCGTAGCCGTCGAGGTAGGTATATTCGGGGTGAGGGGGAGTAATGATAGCGTCGGCAAAGCCGAGACGTAGTGCACCTTTCATATTGTTTTTCTCCTTTGCGGTTTCGGAGTAAAATTCGTTATCTAAAACCATTATACAAAATTGAGCCTCAAAAGTCAACACCCACGAGTAATTTTGAAGTGAAAAAAGAGCGGGAAAAGAAAAAAAGTCAAAATTCTATCTCATTTCATCAATTTCTCGTTGACAGAAAGCGAAAAATCATATATAATTAAGGAGAAAAAGCGTATCAAGGAGATAAAAATGGAACAACGTTATTTTGTGGGCGTTGATGGTGGCGGAACCAAAACCGCGTTGGTCGCCTGCACTGCCGATGGGCGAGAAATTGCTTCTGCTGTGTGCGGTCCGCTCAATTACAATTTCATAGGTCTTGATGCCGCGCTGGAAAATTTGACCGAGGGTATTGCGGCATTGGGGCTCCCCAAAGAGAGCATTGTTGCAGTTGGCATAGGCGATCCCTCTATCGACGATGAAGCCGAAAGCCCCGTGGCAAAGGAGTTTGCCGCACGTGCTACCGCACTTTTGGGCGTTCCCGTATATGTTCGCAGCGATGCTTATATGACGCTTTTTGCCCTTACGGGTGGCAAAAAAGCAGGTGTTCTTATTATTTCGGGTACGGGTTCAATGGCGATTGGCGAGAACGATGCCCACGAAATTGCGGTCGTTGGCGGTTGGGGACGTCTCTCGAGCGATGAGGGAAGCGGTTATTACATTGGCCGCGAGGGCATTTGTGCCGCCTTGCGCGCCTTTGACGGAGTTGCTCCGCAAACCGCACTCACTGCCGCGGCACTTGCTTATTTTGACGTGTGTGCTCCGCGCGACCTCATTTCCGCTTTTTACGGTGAGAATGAACCAGACGTTGCGGGATTTTCGCGCTGTGTGGCAAAGTGTGCCGCCGAGGGGGACAAGGTTGCCCAGAATATTCTGCTCGATGCAGCCCATCATCTTTCTCGATATGCATCGGTGCTTATTGAACGCACAAACGCTGATTTGCTTGGCGTTTGGGGGAGTGTGCTTTGCAAGAACGATACCGTACGCCACGCATTTGAGAACAACGTGCACCAAAAATTCCCGAAGGTCGAAATTTGCGAGCCTGCCATCAGTGCCGAGCTTGCGGCAGCATTGTACGCTGCACAACAAGAAAAGGAGAGTGAATGCAAATGAACTCTGCACAACGCTATATCAACGAAATCAAACGCCTTGTTGAGGCGGTTGAAAATACACAAAAAGAGAACATTGAAAAGGCCGCTACGCTCATTGCCGATGCACTTTCAAATGGTGGATATATTTTCACCTTTGGCACGGGACACTCTCACATTCTTGCCGAAGAAATCTTTTACAGAGCAGGCGGTTTGGTTCGCGTTTGCCCGATTTTAGAGGACTCCTTAATGCTTCACCGTGCAGCGGCGGCAAGCAGTCAGCTTGAACGCGTCACGGGCTTGGCATCGGTGCTTCTCGACGACGTAGATGCCGTTAAGGACGGCGGTGTGATGTTCCTTTTCTCCAACTCGGGCTGCAACACCGTTGCGGTAGAAATGGCAGAGGAAGCACGCGCACGCGGGCTGAAAACGGTCTGCATTACCAATCTTACTCACGCGGCACGCTCGCGCTCCCGCCATCCCCAAGGGCGCAAGCTCTGCGAGGTATGCGACGTTGTTATCGACAATATGGGCTGCTATGGAGACGCGGCAATCGAGGTGGGAAATGCCACCACAGGTGCAACGTCCACCGTTATCGGCTCTATGATTTTGCAGGCGGCGGTTTGCCGCGGTATTGAAATCGCGCAAGAGCGCGGAACAAAACCAGAGGTCTTTCAATCTGCAAACACCGTTGGCGGCGATGAAGCCAACGAAGAGTACATCAAACACTACAAAGCATTCATCCGCTCGCTTTGAGCGAACCATCATACATAAAGGAGAAATATTATGCTTGCAATTCACGGCGGCACACCCGTCCTGAAACAGAATATACCTGCTTGGCCGCAGGTAACCGATATCGACCGCGAAATGCTCAAAGGGACGCTTCTTTCGGGCAATTATAACAGCGGCAAGCTTCGCCAAGAGTTTGAAGCTAAATTCGCAAAGGACTGCGGTGTAGCACATTGCTTTGCCGTTGCCAACGGCACCGTGTCTCTTGAGCTTTTGTTGCGCGGCTTTGGCATTGGCCGTGGGGATGAGGTCATTCTGCCCCCCTATACCTTTATCGCAACGCTTTCGTCTATCGTTTTTGCAGGGGCAACCCCCGTATTTGCCGACATCGACGACAGCAACTATCTGATTTCTCCCGCATCCGTCGAGGAGAAGATTACCGAAAAGACACGCGCCATTGTTGCCGTTGCCGTTGCGGGATGTCCCCCCGAGCTCGATGCACTGGAAGAAATTGCGCACCGTCACGGCATCAAACTCATTGTGGATGCCGCACAAGGTGTTGGTGCGGAGTGGAAGGGAAAGAACATTTGCGCCTATGGCGATGCGGCTTCTATCTCTTGCCAAAATTCTAAAAACCTGACAAGCGGTGAGGGCGGTATCATTACAACAAACGATGACGTCCTTGCAAAAAATCTTGAATTGATGCTTTCGGGCGGCAAAGACGGTGGCAAATTCGTCAGTGTAGCGCAGGAGCACCGCATCACCGAGCTGCAAGCATCTATTTTGCTTTCTCAATACAGTAAGCTTTCTCGCGAGGTTGTTTTGCGTGATAAAAATGCCGCATACCTCGCAGGCAGACTCAAAAGCCTTGGCTTTGTGGAGCATCTCGCTTATGACGAGCGTATTACCACGCACGCATATCACCTCTTCCTGATGCGCTTCAAAAAGGATGCATTGGCAGAGAAAGGCATCACACGTGACCAATTTATCAAGGCTTTGGTGGCAGAGGGCGTTCCGATTTGTTCGGGCTACGCACCGCTTTATACCTTCCCCTGCGTAACCTCTCGCGATACCGAGAGGATGATTGGCACCAAAATTGACGTTACACCTCTCCCCGTATGTGATAAGGCATCCTTTGAAGAAGGTTCTTGGATGGGGCAGGCGGTTCTGCTCTCCGACAGAGCAACGCTTGATGCTATTGTAGATGCTATTATTAAGGTGTGGGAACACGCCGACGAGCTCAAAACCGTATAAGGAGGACGAGAAAATGGATATGCAAAAAAGATTGATTGAAACCGAAATTTCCGTCCTTGAAAGCGGTGTTTGGGGTACCATCGGTAAATATTCTGTCTCTTGTGCAAAGGCACTTGCCGAATATAGCGGTTCCAATTACGGGCTCCTTTGCCACAGCTACGATGCGGCTTACGAGGCGGTTCTGCGCTATTGCGGTGCTCGCTTTGACGAGACGCAAACGAGTGATGCCACTGTTGTTGGCGAGGTCTCGGCACCTGCCGACTCGCTCGTTGCCGTTTGCGTGGGTTCCACTCCCGCTTTTGCAGACGTATGCGAAACTTGCGGTATGATTCGCCCCAAATATCTTGAAACCTTCCTCGAAAGCATTGCACTGCCTGTTCGTGCGGTTGTGCTCGATTATTTGGTTGGCAAAAAAGAAGACTACAAGCTCGCTCGCATATACGAAATTTGTCGTGAGAAGAAGATTCCTCTCATTCTCAACGTAGGCGGCTACATTGGTGCACGCCACGAGGGCAAGCCCCTGACCGATTTCTGCGATGCCGCTATCTTTACCTTGGGTAAGGGTTCCGCCATTGACGTTGGTATGAGCGGTCTTGTACTGACAAACGATATGGGCGTGTTCCAAGGGGCGTTTGCTTATCACAACTGCGGTCGCGGTTTTGGTGAGGGAGCATCCCTTGTGATGAATAACATCGTAGGCGGAGACCTTCGCGTGACCGAATGGACAGCCGCCGCTGCACAGATTATTCTCGAAGAGGGCGCGCTTGCAACACCTGCTCCGTTGATGCAGGAAAGAATGAAGGAACAACCTGTTTTTGAAACCCCGTATGTCAAAAAACAGCTGTAATGCAAAAGCAAAAGGAGGTTCTTTTTGTGAAAATTGATTGGGTGGAATTGAAACAGCAATCCAAAAAGTATATAGTTCACAACCTGCTCGTGCTCCTGTGCGGCATTTTGGCGCTGCTATTTTTGGTGTTGACTGTTGTGGCTGCGTTCTCGACTCAAAAGAACGAGGAGATTGCCGTTAAGGAAGCATTCGACGTTTCGTCGGCACCGCTGGATGCCGACGGCAAGAGGTTTGTTTCGCAGTTGAGCGGTTATCTTATCAATTACAATGATAAAAAGGCAGAGGTCGAGAGCATCATCGTAGTGGTCGGCGATGGCCGCGAGCGCGAGGAAATAGAACTTGACGGTATGACGCTTTATCCTCGCCTTGACGGGGAGCTTCGCCACGAGTGGCAAACGGGCTTTGCTTTTGACCGTGTTCACTCTGTTGCTGTTGTAGTTGACGGAGAATATCAACTGCTTGCAAACAGCACCGCAGAATGGGAATTTAACCCCAACATCATACTGTATGCGGTTTTGTGCGCACTTGCTTGCTTTGGTACGGTGTTCGCTTTTAAAAAGCGTTACTACCGCTACCAAGAGGATTTGATTGCGGCACGTGTTGAAAAAAACCAAGAAGAATAAACGCAAAAGAGCCGGACAGTGCAAAGCATTGTCCGGCCCATTTTTGTGGGGACGTGGATTAAAATCAGATGGTTCCGCTTACGGTGAGTGTTGTTACGCCGGGTGTGATAGACAAAACACCGGTTGCAGGGTCTTGCGTGTAGGTGGCTGCGGGAACGGTGATAACACCGGGAACAGTGGCAAATTCCCCTTCTGTGATAGCATAGGTGTAGCCTGTGCCCTCGGAGAGCTCTACGCCGTCAAGCAGAACGGTCAAGTCCGAAAGAACAGGTAAAAAGGTGTCGGTCAGGGTTACATTTGCCGCGGCATCGGCGGGAGCATTGCCGCTGTTGCGGATGACAAAAGTGTAGGTCACAACGCCGTTCTCCGCTACGGGAACGGGGCTGATGCTCTTTGTAATGTCGAGCATTGCCTCGGCTACGGGAGTAACGGTCTCGGTTACTGTGATGGGAGCGGAAATGCCGCCACCCGTAACGGTAGCTGTGTTGATGATACTGTCTGCCTCGCCAAGAGGTGCAAAAGCGGTGACGCTTGCCTCATAAATGAGCACCATATTGCTATTTGCGGGCAAGGTAATGCCACTGACCACCAGGGGAGGACCTACTTCCACTGTGGGGGCGGCTTGCAGAACACCGTTGATATAAAGGCGAACAGAGCCTTCCTTGTAAGTCAGGGGATAGAGTGTCGTTTCGCCAAAGGTGTAAGCACCGAGGTTGTCGGTAACGGTTACACCGCTCACGGGTGTTGCACCGGAATTGACTGCGCTGATGACGTAGGTGACGTCACCGCCGGGTGTATAGGTTGTCGTTACAGCGGTCTTGTCGGCGGAGAGCACCTCTAAAACCTCACCTATCGCAACGTTAGAGTTGATAACTGCGTTGTTATATGATAACTGCGCTTGATTTGTAAATTGCGCCATAGAATCTCCTTTTTTTACTGATATTTGAAGCGGTAAACCGCCTCGTTACAGTGTATGCGCAAAAGGGAAGAATGGAAAAAAAGGCAGTTTTCCAAACGGTAACTGCCTTTTGTGTTGCTTTTGTTTACTTATCTGCCTCGGATTCGTAAATAGAGTCCTCGGTGAGAGCAGAGAGAACGTCCTTGCTAAAATATTCCAAAGGGTCTACCTGCAAGCCCTTTACAGTCATTTCCACGTGCAGGTGAGGCTCTTCTGCAATTTCAATCATAGCGGTATCGCCAACGCTTCCCAAGAGTTGTCCTGCTTCTACTTCGGCACCAACGGCGATGCCTTCGGCAAACTGTTTGGAGAGGTTTTTATATACCGTTACAGCGTCTCCCGTGTGTGAGAGGGCTAAGCTCCAACCCATCATAGGGTCTTCCCAAATCTGTGCTACGGTTCCTGCCGCCATTGCGCAAACGGGAGCGGCCTCCTCGGTGGCAATGTCAATACCAAGGTGCAAGCGATATTCGTTCAACGTAGGAGAAAACACCTGCGTATCAACGCTGTGCTTTTTGGAAAGCACACCGATGGTGGGCAGGGCAAACTCGGGAATGGTGTTGTTCAGTGTGGGCTTGTCCGTATTATCGGTTTGAGGGGGAGGTGTCGTTCCTTCAGGTGCAGGTGTGTTGACTGTAGGAGGTGTGGTGTCAATCGCATCCTTGTTTGCGCGATTGTTGACAGCGGTGATGATGAGGACTACGGAGATGGAGAGAAGCACGATAATAGCGGAAAGGTAAACAGCGCGGTTTACGCGAATGTGCTTCAGCTTTTTGAAGAATTGAGAATCTTTCCAGTTCTTTTGCATTTTGATACTCCTTTTGGTATGATGATATTGCGCCCGCGGGGTTGGATGAGAAAAATCCCACTCGCGCGTCTTGCTGTCTTTATTTTTTCCTCTTGTGGGCGTTTTATACAGTGCACATCATTTTTTTGTAAAAAGACACACATTTTTCACAGGAAAATCAAATGAGAAACCGACATTTTTTATTCTTGTTCATCATTTAGCCATATATGTATGTTAAAATATAATTTGAATTATAAAATGGGGGCAGAATGCTCTCAAACGAGTCAGAAAGGATAGTACCTTCTCATGATAAAAATCGAGCATCTTGTAAAAAATTACGGTACCACCTGCGCGGTGGATGATATCAGCTTTGCGGTAGAGGAAGGAGAGATTGT
>JAZQKM010000025.1:0-3164 GCA_045542155.1 Eubacteriales bacterium | reverse complement strand
ATCCGACTTCCACGCGCCCGATGATGAAACACGCTCTGCCATAATGCCCATCAACAACCGTTGGGGCGTAGGGGAGCTTCTTGACACCTGCCGTGCATATTTTGCACGCACAGGGCGCAAAATTTCCTTTGAATATACCCTCATTGCCGGCAAAAACGATTCGGTAGAGAACGCGAACAAATTGGCAAAGGTGCTCAATGCGCATCTGCGCTCGCGCACCGAAACAATGCCCATACACGTCAACCTCATTCCCGTCAACGAGGTAGCGGAGACGGGATTTAAGAAGTCGAACAAGGCGGCGGTAGCGGCATTTGCCAAGGCATTGGAAGCCAAGGGCATACGAGCCACGGTGCGCCGCAAGCTTGGCTCCGACATCAACGCGTCCTGCGGACAGCTCCGCCGCGCGGCGATGAAGAAAGAAGAAAACTAACAAGTTTTTGTAACCTAGTATTAAAGTTTTTGATGAAACTTTTTTCAAAAAGTTTCCGCAGTCAAGGGCGCGAAGCCCTTGTCGCGCTCCGCAGAGCGCGAAATAAACCGCGGCGTTTCTTTTTTGGTAGATTTTTTCTTTGCGCCTCCACTTTGCAAAGAAAAAATCGGCTAACAACTTTTCGTGAACAATCGACCCATCCCCTTTACATATAACCTTTTGGAGGACAAATATGAAACTCGGGGAATGGCTCAAGGATATACGCACGTGGCGGCGTGCCGCCGCTATTGCGGCAATACTGATTTTGGCGGTGGGATGGATTACCGTAGACGTTTTACTCCGCCCAAGAGAGAAATCACCGCCAACCGTTGAAATTCCAAATTTTTGCGGTTTGAACGTGCAAAACGTCAAACCCCAAGAGCAGTTCGCCGTTGATATCGAATATCGATACGAAGAAAACACGCCCGCAGGGGTTGTCTTTGACCAAACGCCGACGGCGGGCAGTCGCCGCCGTTTGAGAGAGGACGAAGAACCTTATCGCGTAACGCTTCTCGTCAGTCTCGGCCGCGAGAGCATCCTGCTCCCACAGGTGGCAGGGCGCGACGTTTGGGAGGTAGCAACCGAGCTCCGCAATCTCGGTCTTGTTGTCAACACCAAAATGCGCTCCTCGCCGCGCGAGGTGGGCAGAGTCCTTGCAAGTGAACCACGCGCAGGGGAGAGCGTTCCCAAAGGGGCAACGATAACGCTCACCGTCAGCCAAGGTGAGGCACAAAAAACGGTAGAGGTGCCAAATCTTTGCGGATTAACCCGATCGGATGCACTCATTCGTCTATGGCTCTGTCAGTTGGGCGTGGATGAGGTAATAGAAGCGCCGTCAAGCGCGCCACTCGGAACGGTCTTTCGGCAAAGTCATGCCGCAGGAACAGTGGTTCTGCCGGGAACCAAAATAACGATTTATGTCTCGCAAGAAAACGAATAAAAGGAGAGAAAACCAATGTATCAAGGGTGTGGAAGAGTCATCAAAAGCAACGGCGGACTGTTTACAGTGCGTCTGTTTTTGGATGCAACACGCGAGCCGATGCCGCTGGACGGTATGACCGTTACGGGCCGCGGGCGTGGAAGTCTGCACCGCAAGGGCTCTCTTTTGGTGGGGGACGTGGTAAAAGTCACCTATGATAATACCGCGTACTCCAAGGATGAGGTCGGCAACATCAAGTGTGCAGAGGACGGCACAGGTGTGGCAATCGACGAGATTTTCAAGCGCAAGAATGCGCTCATTCGTCCGCCTATGGCGAATCTTGATTTGTTGTTCGTCACCCTTTCGGCAACCACGCCCGACCCTGTGCTTGAAACGGTGGACAAGCTCATTTCCATTGCCGAGCACAACCGCATTGAGCCTGTGATCGTCATTACCAAGAGCGAGCTTGCACCCGATTACGCTACCGAGCTTGCCGACATTTACCGCCGCGCGGGCTTTGAGGTCTTTTGTGTTGGCAACGGAATGCCGATAGATGCTCTCGAAGAACGCATCGCCAATATCAAGAATGGCACCGTAGCCGCCTTTTCGGGCGCTTCGGGAGTTGGTAAATCTACGCTACTCAACCGTCTGTTCCCAAATTTGCAGCTGCAAACGGGTGAGATCAGGCGCCGCATCGAGCGCGGAAAGAACACCACACGTGTCACCGAGGTTTATCCCTTGACCGATGCGGATGATTGCGGCTTTTTGGCGGACACACCCGGCTTTACAATGCTCGATTTTGAACGCTTCGACTTCTTTGAAAAAGAGGACCTTCCCCTAACTTTTCGGGAGTTCTCTCCCTACATCGGGGAGTGTCGCTATACCAAGTGCTCCCATACCAAAGAGGAAGGCTGCGCTATCCTTGCCGCTGTCAAGTCGGGAACCATTCCCAAAACACGCCACCAAAGCTTCCTCTCGCTTTACGAGGTATTGAAGAAAAAAACAAAATGGTAAATTGAATTTTTTGTGGGGGAACCTTCTTGCAAGAAGGTTCCCCCACACCCCTTCCAAGAAATCTCGCACAAAATGGCTAAATAGAGTTGTTCGTGCACGGATAGACAGTCGGCGCGAGGCAACCTCGCTTTGGCTGCCGCGAGCGGCTAGGCACCACCAAGACCCTATCCGCTAAGAGAGTTGATTTGCTATGGTGCGGACCGTCGAGGACGCTGGTCCCTACAAAAGTTTTGTTTTTTCTTGTAGAGACCGGAGTCCTCGACGGTCCATAAACAAACGGTTATCGTAAATGAAAACGGGCGATTCGTGAATCGCCCCTACGGAGTATAAAAATACATTGTAGGGTCGATTCATGAATCGACCGAAAATGAGCGGTTACCGCAAATAAAGGCGGGCGACCAATGGTCGCCCCTACGGGATATAGAATATAGTAGATTTTATTGTAGAGCAGGGGGTGCTTCTGCCACCTTTTTCTTCCGAAAAACAACCAACGGTAGAAAAATATTAAAATAGTTGTATGTTGACTTTTGCTTTGTATGTGTTATAATAGAGTCAGAACCGGTTCAATAACAAAAAATGAGGTAAAATATGAGTAAAAATTTTTCTGACAATTTTAAGTCTATGCGCAAGCAAAGAGGGTTAACGCAGGAACAAATCGCTGAAACGTTGGGCGTATCTTGCCAAGCCGTCAGCAAATGGGAAACCAATTCCTCGTACCCGGATATTTCTCTTCTTCCCATTATTGCAGATTATTTTGGCGTA
>JAZQKM010000024.1:0-7027 GCA_045542155.1 Eubacteriales bacterium | reverse complement strand
AACGAATCCATCGAAGAGAACGTTCGCGGCATGCGTGTTGTTAAGGGTTTTTCGCGCGAGGAATACGAAAAAGAGAAGTTTGCAAAGGCAGCTGACTCGATTTGTGAGGACTTTACCCGTGCAGAACGTATCGTAGCACTCAACACCCCCTTAATGAACTTCTGTATGTACTTCAATATGGCAGTTGTTCTTCTGCTTGGTTCCTTTATGGCAATCAAGGGCATTGGCGGCGTCAAGATCGGTCAAATTTCCGCACTCCTTACCTATGGCGTGCAAATTTTGATGTCCTTGATGATGCTTTCGATGATTTACGTTATGCTCACCATTTCCGCGCAAGCGGCAAAGCGTGTGTGCGAGGTGCTGGATGAGGTTCCCGATATGAGCGAACCTGAAAACCCCATCACTGAGGTCAAGGACGGTTCCATCGATTTTGTGGACGTCAACTTCAAATATTCCGCGCAAGCGCAAAAGTTTGCACTTTTTGATATTGACCTGCATATCGATTCGGGGATGACGGTCGGCATTATTGGCGGAACAGGTTCGAGCAAATCGACACTCGTTCAGCTCATTCCGCGTCTGTACGACGTAACCGAGGGCTCGGTTAAGGTTGGCGGCGTGGACGTGCGCGACTACTCGATTGAAGCTTTGCGTAACAGCGTAGCCTTTGTTTTGCAAAAGAACCTTTTGTTTGCAGGCACCATTAAGGAAAATTTGCGTTGGGGTAATCCCAATGCCACCGATGAAGAAATCGAGGAGGCTTGCCGTCTTGCGCAAGCCGACGAGTTTGTGCGTTCCTTCCCCGATGGATATGACAGTATGATTGAGCAGGGAGGTACTAACGTCTCCGGTGGACAAAAGCAACGCCTTTGCATTGCACGTGCGCTTCTCAAAAAGCCCAAGATTCTCATTCTCGACGACTCCACCAGCGCGGTAGATACCAAAACCGATGCATTCATCCGCGCGGGTTTTAAGTCTTATATTCCCGAAACCACCAAAATCATTATTGCACAGCGTATCTCCTCGGTGCAGGATGCCGACCTGATTTTGGTAATGGAGAACGGCAAGATCGCCAACAGCGGTACGCACGAGGAGCTCCTCGAAACAAGTGAAATTTATCGCGAGGTTTGGGAGCAACAAACGAACGGAGGTGACAAGGATGAATAAGTTTAATTCTCCTACATCCCCCAAGGGTGCAAATCCGCATTCTATGATGCGTCCCCCCAAGCGCAAGCTCAATGTGGGAATGCTTAAGCGTCTGATTAAGATGCTTTTTAGCTACTATCCCGTTCTTCTCCCCGTTTCTATCATTTGCATTATCTTTTGTGCCGTTACCTCGGCTATCCCCGCAATCTTCCTCAAAGAAGTAACGAATGCAATCACCTCGGCAGTTGAAAACAACATAGCTTGGGAAATCGCCAAGAACGATATTGTTCCCAAGGTTATGATTTTGCTTGGCTTTTACGTGGTATCCATTATTGCCATCACGCTCGAAACGCAGTTGATGGCAGTGATTACCCAAAGCTTTTTGGGCAAGATGCGCAAGGCGCTTTTTGCAAAAATGCAAAACCTGCCCGTTAAATACTTTGATACCAACAAGCACGGCGATATTATGAGCCGTTACACCAACGATATCGATACGCTCCGTCAGCTGGTAGGTCAATCCATCCCTACACTTATTCGCGCAAGCGTTATTGTTATCAGCGTGTTCTTCATTATGCTGTATTACAGCTTGTATCTCACGCTCATTCTTGTTTTGGGTGTCTTCTTGATGGCCGGTGTAACCAAGTTCTTTGGCGGTAACTCCGCACGCTTCTTTATAAAGCTGCAAAAAACAGTCGGTAAGCAAGAAGGCTTCGTTCAAGAAATGATGAGCGGTCAAAAGGTCGTTAAGGTCTTCTGCCACGAACAAACCAGCCAAAAAGACTTTGATGAGATTAACAACGAGCTCTTCGAGGTTGGCTATCGCGCAAATGCGTGTGCCAATATGCTCGGGCCTATCATTATGAACATCGGTAACGTGCTTTACGTTGTTCTTGCCATGGTAGGATGTTTGTTCCTCGTCAGCGGAATCCCGAATCCCAGTATTCAAAGCCTCGCAACGGGATTGGTGGCTATCGATGCAGGTATCATCGTATCCTTCCTTTCTATGGCAAAGCAGTTCACGGGCAACATCAACCAAGTATCTCAACAGATCAACTCTGTTGTTATGGCTATGGCAGGTGCCGAGCGCGTATTCACGCTGATGGATGCAGAGCCTGAGGTGGATGACGGCTACGTAACCCTTGTTGATGCCGAAATCCTTGCGGACGGAACCATTCGCGAGGTTGATCACCACACGGGAACGTGGGCGTGGAAGCATCCGCACAGTGACGGAACCGTAACCTATCAACAGCTCCTCGGTGACGTGCGTATGACCGATGTGGACTTTGCATACGAAGAGGGCAAGCCCGTTTTGCACGACATCAGTGTATTTGCCGAGCCCGGACAAAAGGTCGCCTTTGTTGGCGCTACGGGTGCGGGCAAAACAACGATTACCAACCTCATCAATCGCTTCTATGACATTGCCGACGGCAAGATTCGCTATGACGGCATCAATATCAACAAAATCAAAAAGTCCGACCTGCGACGCTCGCTCGGCATTGTTTTGCAGGAGACCAATCTTTTTACGGGCACGGTTCTGGATAATATTCGTTATGGCAAGCTCAATGCTACCGATGAGGAATGTATCGATGCCGCAAAGCTTGCGGGTGCGCACGACTTTATCACGCGTCTGCCCGAAGGCTACCAAACCGAGCTGACCAACAACGGTGCAAACCTTTCGCAAGGTCAAAGACAGCTTATCGCCATTGCGCGTGCGGCTGTTGCCGATCCCCCCGTTATGATTCTCGACGAGGCAACGTCCTCTATCGATACCCGTACCGAGGCAATCGTACAAAAGGGAATGGATGCCTTGATGAAGGGCAGAACGGTGTTCGTTATCGCACATCGCCTTTCCACTGTTCGCAATTCCGATGTGATTATGGTGCTTGACCACGGTCGCATCATTGAACGCGGAAACCACGAAAAGCTGATTGCCGAAAAGGGTCAGTATTATCAGCTCTACAAGGGCGTATTTGAACTCGAATAACAAAAGGGAAGTGACGGTATGAAAATTTCTATCGTTTCAAGCTCTGAACTCCGTTGCATTGCGGCTTCGGCAGTCAAAGCACTAAAGAATAAGCAATCCAAGCTCGCAACTGCCGAATCCTGCACGGGTGGGCTCATCTCCAAGAGCGTGACCGATATTGCAGGCAGCTCTGCCGTTCTCGCAGGCGGAATGGTGACCTATACCAACCGCATCAAAATTGACGTTTTGGGCGTTGATGAAAATATCATCAAGGAACATTCCGAGGTCAGCTACGCTTGCGCAGAGGCTATGGCAAAGAGAGCCAAAGAAGTGTTTGGCACCGACTATGCGCTCTCGGCAACGGGATATGCAGGCCCCGGTGGCGGAACCGAAAAAGATCCCACGGGTACCGTTTATATCGGTATCGCAACGCCCACAGGCGTGCGCAGCGAGCGCATCTGCGTAGAAAACGCAACACGTACCCAAGTGCGTAATACAGTAGCGTATTATACACTTAAAATGCTATTAGATGAAATTCGATAAAAAAAGAATGCGGAAGCTACGGCTTCCGCATTCTTTTTTATCTAACCGTCAGCCTGTCATCCTGAGCGGAGAAAAACGCTTGCGTTTTGCGTAGTCGAAGTTCTGCGGGTTGAGCGCGAGCGAACAAGCAGAACCGAGGAGCGTGAGCGACGATGGGATCTCCGTACGAGATTGAGTAGCTTTTGAATCGATGTAACATTCCGTTGACAAGCCACCAAGATTTGTAACGAGATCCCTGCGGCGCTTTTGCGCCTTGCTTTCACCTCGTTTTTCACTCGGTGAAAGTTCGACTTCGCTCAGGATGACATACAGTGGTTTTGCTTTGCGATATTCGGTTATTATGTGACTAATGGTGAAAATAATTAACCGTTAGTTAAATATTTGTTACCTATGCGTCGCTTGCAAATAAGCAAAACTATGGTATAATATAATCAGAAACAGGCCTGTTTACTTTACTCAAAAGGAGATTTTATGGAACTGAATATCGGAATGAATATTAAAAGATTGCGTCTTGCAAAAGGACTCACACAAGAGCAGCTTGCAGATCTTTTGACTATATCAACAGCGGCGGTAAGTAAATGGGAAGCCAAAAACACATACCCCGACATTACAATGTTGTTTCCGCTTGCAGAAATTTTCGGCGTTACTGTTGACGAGCTTTTGGGCTACGATGAAGCCAAGGCAAAGGCCGATGTAGATAAGATCATTGCAGAATATCAGCGATTAGGTGTTGATGGGCGGTTTGCAGAAAGAACCAAATTAATCGTTGACGCCAGAAAGAAATATCCTCACGACTATCGCATTATGACCAAATATATGTGGGATAAGGTCGGTGGAGAAGCAGGGAACAATGCTGAAATTCTACTAAAAAACAAGGATGAGCTGACACAAATATGCGATTGCATTTTGGAAGGATGTACCCAAGATGATCTGCGTGCTGAAGCTATCAATATGAAGGCAAAGTTGCTCCACGCTGCAGGGGATACACAGGTGGCACTTGAAATTTTATCAAAGCTTCCCGCGTGGCACGCTCCGATGGTTAAGGAACAACTTTTTGCCAAGGATACAGACGAATACCGCTATTGGAACAAAAAGAATTGCTACGGTTTGATGGATGTAATGTCTATCAAGCTTGCACGCATAATTTGTTTTGATCCCGCCCTTTCTATCCACGAAAAAATCAAGCACATTGAATTGATTGTAGAGGCATTTGCGCAGATGAGCCAAAAGCAAGATCTTGAATTTTTCTGCATAGGAGAGCAGGCTATCTGTGCGGTTTTGGCAGAAATGCTGACAATAGAAAACGCTCCTATTGATGATGTGGTTCGTATTAGGGAAAAGCAATTTTCTGCGATGGAAAGAATGATGAAGCTTGCCGAAAATGACAGTGTTCTCCAAGAACAGATTCAGTCTACCTATAAAACAAACGATATAGTTGCGTGGCAAGTGAATCGTCTTTTAAGCTCGCCGCTCCCTCAATTTGCAAGGTTGAGAGAAGATTCAAGGTATATGGAAATGCTTAATAAATGGGGAGAATAAAAATTACAGACCGCAGAAGCCACGGCTTTTGCGGTCTCTTTTTATTCTTAACAACTTTCTTAGCGCGCGGGGTCTTGGTGGGTCTCGCTGCGGCTCGGTCACGCTCGGGCTCTGACACCACACTGTGGTGTCATTCACTCCCCTCGCGCCGCTTCGCTACCCACGCGCTTGCGATAGCAAAAGCAAGCCGTTGGCTTGCGCCGTCCGTCTGTGTGTAAACTAACAAATCTATTTGGTGATTTCTTGTTAGAGAGTTCTTGAAAGGGGTGTGGGGAAAACTTCTTGCAAGAAGTTTTCCCCACAAACGCGTCCTATTCTTACTTCACAAACTCATTATAAATAGCGGTGAGTGCTTTTTCGAGGTCGTGTTCCTCAACGCCGATGATGATGTTCAACTCGCTCGAGCCTTGGTCGATCATACGAATGTTGATGCCCGCATTGGAGATGGCAGAGAACACACGCGCTGCGGTACCTTTTGCCTTTACCATACCGCGGCCTACAACAGCGAGGAGTGCAAGACCGTCCTCGATAACAATGCTGTCGGGATGCACGCGCTTGTTGATAGAGGAGAGAATACGTTCTCTCTTGAACTCATCCTTGATGCAAGCAGAGGAGAGGATCACGCTCATCGTGTCAACGCCCGAGGGCAGATGCTCAAAGGAGATGTCGTTGTCCTCAAGCACGTCCAGCACACGGCGACCAAAACCGATTTCGGCGTTCATCATATCCTTTTCGATGTGGATAACCGAGAATCCGCGCTTGCCGGCAACACCGGTAATGATGTGCTCGGCATCGTATTCCGAGGTTGCGGAAACGATCATTGTGCCGGGAGCAGAGGGCTCGTTGGTGTTACGAATGTTAATCGGAATACCCGCGTAGCGAACAGGGAAGATCGCATCCTCGTGGAGCACCGATGCGCCCATATAGGAAAGCTCGCGCAATTCGCGATAGGTGATGGTCTTAATGGGCAGAGGATTATCGACAATGCGAGGGTCAGCCATCAGGCAACCCGAAACGTCTGTCCAGTTTTCATAAAGGTCGGCGTCAGCTGCGCGCGAAACGATAGAACCTGTAATATCCGAGCCGCCTCGGCTAAATGTTTTAATGGTGCCGTTGGGCATAACACCGTAAAAGCCGGGAATAACGGCATACTGATGCTTTTTGAGCTCTTCGCGCATCGTCATGTTGGTCTTTTCTTCGTCAAACGTGCCGTTTTCGCGGAAGTAGATGACCGATTCAGCATCGATAAAATCGAATTTAAGATATTTTGCTAAAATGATGGAGTTGAGATACTCGCCGCGGCTGGCGGCAAAGTCTCTACCGGAATAGTGCTCGATCGCGTTGCGAATATAGTCGAGTTCGCCCGAAATATCAAAATCAAGACCAAGGTCTGCAATAATCGAATTGTAGCGGTCACAGATTTTAGAGTAATATTCGCCAATATCCTTACCCTGACGTACAAGCTCATAGCAGTGGTAGAGCATATCGGTTACTTTATCGTCGTCCTTAAATCTCTTGCCGGGGGCAGAGGCAACAACGTAGCGGCGCGAGGGATCGGCCTTTACAATGGCGGCAACACGGCGAAACTGATTGGCATCTGCCAGCGAGGAACCGCCGAATTTTACAACTTTCATTTCCATACTTGGTTTCCTTTCATCTCGCAAAACGCGAGAGGGTCTGAGTTTATCACTTACTATATTATACGGGATTGGAAGACATTTGTCAAGCACAAAAATGACAAAACCCGACGGAATTGTTGCAAAATACTTGACAAATACGAATCAGAGTGTTATAATAATCAGTAATAATAAAAAAATGTTGACCGAAAACAAGTAGGGA
>JAZQKM010000023.1:0-5763 GCA_045542155.1 Eubacteriales bacterium | reverse complement strand
CAGTGGCCCGTTCTATCTTCGTTTTGGACGCTTTGCCGTTCGGGTCATCAACGATAACCCCGACTACAAGTTCGAGCTTGGCAAGGGTATTTGCGTTGCCGAAGGCAAGGACGTTACCATTGTTGCAACCGGTCTGATGGTCTCCCTCGCTCTCGAAGCAAAAGAGCTCCTTGCCGAACAAGGTATTGATGCACGTATCATCAATATTCACACCATCAAGCCCATCGATAAGGAAATTTTGGCAAAGGCAGCCGAGGAGACGGGAGCACTCGTTACCGCTGAGGAGCACAACATTATTGGCGGACTTGGCGCAGCCGTTACCGAGGCGATTTGCGAGAGCTGTCCTGTCCCCGTTATTCGTGTTGGTATGAATGACACCTACGGACATTCGGGCACCGTTCCCGCGCTTCTCGAAGCGTACGGGCTCACCCCCGCAAAGATTGCCGAGGCTGCAAAAAAAGCCATCTCGATGAAAAAATAAACCACGTGGGGAAGGGAGCCGAGCTTTCTTCCCCGTGTCTGTAAAACCCATTGAAAGGAAACAGAGCCCTGCTCTGTGTAAAACTATGAAATACATTTTGGCATCCAAATCTCCGCGCCGTCGCGAGATATTGGAAATGCTCGGCGTCAAGTTCGAGGTCATTACCTCGGAGGCTGACGAGAGCAGTGATATTACCGACCCTTGTCAGCTTGTCGAGGAGCTTTCTCTGCGCAAGGGGCTTGCCGTGCGCGATGCACTTCTTGCAAAAGGATATGATTTGAGTGATACGGTCATCATTTCGTCGGATACCGTCGTTGCCATCGATGGTGAAATTTTGGGCAAGCCCCACGACGAGGAGGATGCAAAAAGGATGCTCCGCCTCTATTCGGGCAGAGAGCACGAGGTCGTCAGCGGCATTTGCCTCATCGGCAAGAACGCGCAAGGTGTCGCCCACGAGGTCACAACCGTCACCTTTGACGAGATGGAAGAAGAGACCATTTGCAACTATGTTCGTGCCGCAAAGCCTTACGACAAAGCAGGCGCGTATGCCATTCAAGGACTTGCCTCGGCATATATCGAGGGTATCAAGGGCGACTATTTCAACGTGGTCGGTCTCCCTGTGCATCGTATGTGCCGCTTACACGCACAAATTTTCAAAGAAAATTTGCTGTAAGGGGTAGGCAAACGGAAATCTTTATGATATAATAGATTTAAGATACCATTAGATTTTAAGGAGGTGAGCACCGTGGCAAAGCAGATCGGCATCGATCTTGGTACATCAAACACAATGATATATCTCAAAGATAAGGGCATCGTGTTGCGCGCGCCCTCGGTGGTCGCCCTTGACCGTACCACCAAAGAGGTTATCGCATCGGGAACGACCGCCAAGCGTATGGTGGGCAAAACGCCGGGAAATATTCTCGCGCTTCGTCCCCTCAAGGACGGTGTTATCACTGACCTGCATACGACATCCTTGATGCTGCACGACTTCTTCGAGAGAATGGATATGACATCCTTTTTTAACCGCCCTGTGGCACTTGTTTGTATTCCTTACGGGGTGACAGGCGTTGAACGCCGCGCCGTGGAGGATGCCACCTTTGAAGCGGGTGCCAAGAACGTGGGACTGATCGACCAACCCATCGCGGCGGCAGTCGGTGCGGGTATTCAGATCTCAAAGGCGAGAGGCGCTATGGTCGTTGACCTTGGCGGCGGCGTTTCGGAGACGGCAATCATCAGCCTTGGCGGCGTGGTACAATCCAACTCCCTACGCGTTGCGGGCAACGAGTTGGATATCGCCATTGTCAATTACTTAAAGCAAACACGCAACATCCTCATAGGGGATATCACCGCCGAGGTGCTCAAAAAGCGCATCGGCTCGGCTGTTGCCGACATTGACCGCGGAACAATGGAGGTCTGCGGCAGAGACTTGCGAACAGGTCTTGCTGTAACGATCGAGGTTCGCAGCGGAGAGATCCGCGAGGCCATCAAGGAGCCGCTTTCCGAAATCATTTCGATGGTCAAAATGACACTTGAGGAAACGCCCCCCGAGCTCTCAGCCGACATCTTCGATTTTGGCATCGTGCTTGTTGGCGGCGGCTCACTCCTGCCCGGCATCGACCGCGCCATCAGTGACCGCACAGGCATTCGCGTTATCACCGCAAAAAAACCGATGGAAGCGGTTTGCCGCGGACTTGGCAAAATGCTGCAAAGTGCAGGAGATTTTTCTGAATTCGTCAAATATAAGGTCAAATAAGTTACATCAGCAAGGGCGAGCTTCTCACCGCCCTTGTTTTTATCAAGGAGATTTAACAATGAATCAATATCAAGATTACACATACTATCAAAACGATGATACGCTGATTATGTTACCGCAAAAGCCACCAAGAGCACGCCTACACGCGGGCATTATCGCGTTCTCTGCGGCGCTTGTTATTCTCTTGACCTCGGTGGCGCAAGCGATTATTCACGGCGTTGTTTTGGGAATGAACCCTGCTATTACCGAAAACGATTGGTATTTATGGGTGCTCTCGGTTGTTCCGATGTATCTGTTTGCAATGCCGTTGTCCTATCTTTTGCTTCTTACCATTCCCAAAAGTGCGCCCGAAAAGCAAAAGCTGAACCCCTTGATGTGGGTGGGCTTTCTCTTCCTTTGCTTTGCGCTCTCTTACGCTGCAAACATTGCAGGGCAGTATGTAAACGATTGGATTTACAATATGCTGGGCGTTGAGGTAGAGAACGAATTGGGAGAGATGACGTCTGTCACACCCTTTGGTATCAATTTGCTTTTCGTAGGCATTTTGGCACCCGTTTTTGAGGAGCTCTTTTACCGCAAGGCCGTTATCGACCGCTTGCGTCGCTACGGAGACCTGCCCGCCATTTTGATTTCGGGTTTGATTTTCGGATTGGTGCACGGCAACTTCAACCAAGTGTTCTACGCAACCTGTGTGGGCATTTTGCTCGGCTTCATCTACGTTAGAACCGGTAGTGTGCTCTATACCATTTCCATTCACGCCGCATTCAATATGATTGGCGGTGTTTATACCACCGAGCTCATTCGCCGTATGGGAGAAAATCTCACTCCCGCCGAAGGCGATACCGTGGGACAGGTAATGCTGATGGCATATATGGTGTTTACCGTCCTTTCTCTTGTTATCGGCACCATTTTCCTGCTTGCAAACCTTGGGCGTTTTCGCCGTTCCCTCAAAAAAGGGGAATACACGCTCTCCTTTGACAAATGGATGAACTCGCTTGTGTTTAACCCCGGTATGTGGGCGTTCCTTGGGATCGTTGCACTGCTGTTTATCTCCAGCCTTTTCGCATAACCGAGTTTTCACTTTTTTAATTCTTCAAAAGGAGGTGTCCGCTTGAACAACCGCACGCATACGTTGCGCTATCTTGGTATAGTAGCTGTATTTTGCCTGATATGCGTTATTTATCTCGGTAGACTGTTCTTTATTCAAATTTCAGGACGTGAGAATGAATACAAAGCGGACATCGAAGAAAGAGAGGTCACCGTGCAAGCGGTGCGCGGTGAAATTTACGACCGCAACGGTGTCAAGCTTGTAGCAAACCGATATAGCTATGATTTGTCCTTTGCATACAAGCAGTTCTTTGATTTGCCCGTGCAAGAGCGAAACGAGGTCTGCTTGAACATACAAAACGCGCTTGCAAAGCGTGGTGGCGAGGGAGTAAGAGAGCAAAAATTCTTCCCGTTTGACGGCACCTATCCCAATTACACTTACAGCGCCGATACCTTGAACGGCGACTCTATCCGCTCCTACCGCCTCAAGCGCGTGCTTGGAGACTTGGATTTGAAGGCGGAAACCACCGCTGTTCAGTTGCGCGATTATTACACCGACACGTACGACCTGTTGCAAATTGACAATCAAGGCAACCGTCGCTTCAGCGATGCCGAAATTGATACGCTTATCCGCATCTATTATGATATTGATGCTGTTCGCTTCCGCTCATCGGGCGAGTATGTCTTGTGCCAAGATGTGGATATGTCGCTGATGACCTACATCAAGGAGCAAAACATCAAGGCGGTCAATTTTACGGTTACCGTTGCGCGCGAATATTGCTATCCCGGCTATGCATCGCATATTCTTGGGCTTGTCGGCCCCATCTATTCCGAAGAATGGGATTACTACAACGACTTGGGCTACCAAATGAATGCCATTGTTGGCAAGTCGGGCTGTGAGGCGGCATTTGAAAGCTACTTACACGGAACCGACGGTAAAATGAAAATCAAAGAAGACAAAAACGGCAACGTGACCGAAATTGAGGTTTTGACCGAGCCCATAGCAGGCAACGATGTCTATTTGACTATTGATATCAATTTGCAAATTGCCGCCGAGGACGGTCTTGCCGAAAACGTGGAATACGTTTCGGGGCAAGCAGACGGAGAGGTGTGCAATGCCGGTGCGGCGGTTGCAATGGACCCCAACACCTTTGAGGTGCTTGCCATCGCGTCTCATCCCACCTATGACCTAACCACCTACAACGCCGATTATAATTTGCTTGCACAAGATCCCAATAAGCCGCTTACCAACCGAGCAATCGACGGTTTTTATGCTCCCGGTTCTACACTCAAGCCCGGAATGGCGGCAATCGCATTGCAGGATGGCGTTCTCTTAAGAGGGGAGAACATTACCTGCACGGGAAGATATAAAAATACGATTGGATGCTCCACGTATTCAGATACTCACTGGTGGGGAAGTATCGACGTTGTCGATGCTATCTCCTGTTCCTGCAACAGCTTTTTCTGCGAGCTTGGCGACAGACTCGGTATTCAAAAAATGGAGCAGTATCTTGCAAAGCTCGGCCTTGGAGAGTCCACAGGCTTGGAGCTTGGCGGAAGGAGCGGTATTTTGGCGGGCCCCACCTATCGCGGTGAAATTCAAAGCAGTGAGCAATGGCAACCCGGTATGACATGGCAGGCAGCAATCGGTCAGTCCGACCACCAGCTTTCTCCCGTGCAAATGGCTTGCTACATCAGCACGCTTTGCAACGGCGGCACGAGATATACCGCGCACCTCTTACACAGCGTTTACCGCTTTGGCAGTGATGAACCGAGCCTTGTTTATCAGCACAACGATGACACCGTCCTGAGCCGCATAGAGCTTTCTCAAGAAAATCTCGATACCGTTTTTGAGGGAATGAGAAGAATGGTGAATGAGACAACCTTTGTTAGAAACCAGATAGCCAACAACTCCAAAATTCCCGTAACGGTTGGTGGCAAAACGGGAACGGCACAAAGGGGAGGGGATAACCCCGACAACGCACTGTTTGTTGCCGCCGCTCCCTATAACAACCCCGATGTCGTTATCTCTGTGGTTCTCGAAAACGGCTCGCACGGTTATTATTGCGCTATGACCGCGGCAAGAATTTTAGAGGCATATTACAGTAACCAACGATAAACAACAGAGCGCAGCCTCGCTTATTTTGGTGGGGCTGTCTCTGGTTGAATACTGCCGAAAAAGCAAGACAAAAAAGAGAAATCGCTTGCTTGTTTTTTGTGCAAACGCCTTGCAATCGGTAAGGAAATGTGATATAATACCATCACCGAGAAAAATGCACCATTAGCTCAGCTGGATAGAGCACAAGCCTCCGACGCTTGGTGTCGACGGTTCGAATCCGCCATGGTGTGCCAAAAAAGTGCAAGTCTTTCGACTTGGACTTTTTTTACTGTTCGTTATAGTATGCTTCCAAAATTTTCGCCGCGGTCATAGCGCAATAATAACCGTGCGAGCCGTTTTCGAGAACCACAGAGATAACGACAT
>JAZQKM010000022.1:0-5098 GCA_045542155.1 Eubacteriales bacterium | reverse complement strand
ACGGTACTGTGCATTGGAAACGTGGAAATCGTAGGGGGGATTGACACCCTCGGAGCCGTCAAAATAGAGGAATTCAAAGCCTGCGTTGTAGCATTCGGCAAGCTTGTCGGCAATTTCGTCTTGAATGTCGGAGTTTTGGTCAAGATAGAAGCTTGCGGCGGTAAATTCGCAAAAGTCCATAACACCGCCGATTTGCCCGAGCTCGTGGGGAACGATATTGGTTTTGAATGCACCGCGCTCAACGCCACGGAAGCAATAGGGGTATTCGGTGGAAAAGCTCTCGTAGGTGACAAGCTCACCGCCAAAGCGCAAAATACGGCACTTATCCCACATAGGAGCGTTTTGCGGATTTTCTTCCACATAGATAGTGGTGTCGTCGAGACCAAGAGGACGGGAGAGCGTGAAGTGTTCTTTCAAACGCAAGCGGTGGTCGCAAACAGGGGTGACGTACTTGCTCTTTACACCGATATGTGTGTGCAAAACGTGGAAACCGGGGGTAATGCCTGCGGATTTGATCTTTTCAAGCATCTTCTTAAGACCTTCCACGCCGCCCTCGTAGCAATCTTGATATTCGTAGTTGCCTATCCAGCCCTCACCGCCTTTTTCTTTAAAGATGGCAGGGTAGTAGATGAGCATATAGCGCAGACCGCATTTCTTTGCGTATTCGATATTTTCATCAACGTTGGTGGGGTTGATGTGCATTGTCCAATAGAGAGAGCGGTTGATGTAATCTGCACGACGTCCTGCCACACCGCGGGGCAGATCAAAGTCAATCTCCATTGTTTCAATGCAATCAAGGAGCTTGTCTGCCTCGCAAACCATCAAAGCCGCGGTCGTGCCCTTCATTTTGACTGTGCGAACAGCATCTGCCGTTAAAATCATCGCGCCCTTTTGCTCACGTGCGTCGATGCTCTCATAGGGAGACGTACCGAGTACGTTGATGGCAACGCTATCGTCGGAAACAACGTTGAGCCAGTTGCCGAATTTTGTTCTCTTGCGAATGGGCAGTTGAACAAGACGGAAGGATGCCACAGGGGGACGGTCCATCCACAGGTTGCCAAATGCCGCGTCATCCATCGGGAAGTCGACGAGCTCGAAGGTGACGTAATCGTCGCGTTCTGCTACGCGAACAGATGCTTTGAAGCGTACCAGCTCAAAGCTGATGATGAGCAGATCGCCCTCGCACTCCACGTGCGTAGCACCAAAGGTCATACGCTTGTTGGGGTGGGCGAGCTTGATTTCGTTATTAAAAGGACGTTCCTCAACAAGTGAGAACATCGGCAAAAGTTCGTTTGTATCAAGACATTCCTCGCCGCTCGCAAGAGAGATAAGGCTTTCGGCATAGCCGTTCTCACTCAGCGTCAGGCGCAGGCGCTTATTTTCAATGATGATGGAATTTGATTGCTTTCTCATAAGAAAAATCCTCCTCTGTGAGTTCCATTTTCTCAATTATAGCAAAACTTGCCGCCGCGTTTGTGAACAATGCGTAAAGAAAAGCAAAAAACAGAGTTTTTCACCCGATATTTTCCCCTCTCCGTCCGCATCGCTTGCGATGCTTGACATCATCTCCCAAGGGAGAGGCTTTTCGCCGGGAGACGAAAGATGAAAGGCTCTCCTCGGGGAGAGCTCCCGCGAAACGCGGGTGAGAGGGGGCATAAATTCTTTATACTATCTTGACATTTTTCTTTCTATGTGTTACAATATTTTGAACGCGTGCGCGCGTTTACTTCTTGAATAATAGGAGACGCTTTTATGCAACTTGTATTACTCACCGCGCTTGGTGTTGGCGGAGCCACCGCCATTGGCGCATTGTTGGGCTTTTTGATTAAGAAGCCCTCTCATAAAATGAATGACCTGATCCTTTCCTTTGCCGCAGGTGTTATGTTGGCGGCGGCTGTGATGGGATTGATCTTGCCTGCCGTTGAATACGGTGGCAAATGGGGACTGCCCATTACCGTTGTTGGCATTTTTGTGGGCGCATTTTGCTTGAACCTGATAGACAAGCTCACCCCTCACTTGCACCGCTTGGCGGGTGTTGAGCAAGAGGAACACCCCGAAAAGGCCAAAAGTCTCAACAAAGTGCTCTTGTTTGTCATTGCCATCGGTATTCACAACCTGCCCGAAGGCCTTGCGGCAGGTGTTAGCTTTGGCACCGAGAACGTAGGACAAGCCATGGCAGTTGCCATTGGTATCGCGCTGCAGAACATTCCCGAGGGAATGATCATCATTGCTCCCTTGCTCTCGGCAGGAATGAGCCGCGGACGTACGTTGGCGATTGCAATGCTGACGGGCTTGATTGAGGTCATCGGAACGCTCATCGGTTACTTTGCAGTGACGATTTCCACGGCAGTTTTGCCCTTTTTCCTCGCGTTTGCGGGCGGTATTATGCTCTATATCATCAGCGACGAAATGCTCCTCGAAACTCACCACGACAACGAACGCGGCGCAACCTACGCCCTGCTCATCGGCTTCTGCCTGATGCTTGTGGTTGACGTTTTGTTGGGGTGAGAAGGAAGAATAAGAGTTTTTGATTTTGTGTGATATACGCATCTTAAATCCCGTTTATTGTAGTAGAGAACTTTGAAAAAGGAAAGGAGACTCTATGAAAACCGCAAAACAGTATGTAAAAAAATACCGCAGGTTTCTCATTGTTGGTTGTATTGCTTTTCTTGCATTGTGGCTTGTTTTGTTCAATTTCGTTTTTCAAAAATCCCTTTTGGGATTACTGTTCGCCTATGCTCTTTTGATTTTGACCGTAGTCGCACTAAAGATTTATGCAAGAAACAAATGGTTGATAGGTCCATTGCTTAACGACCTTAACGCGCCCTTGTATTATGAAATCATCACAACGGGAAGATTTTATGACCGAACGGCATCTGTTTACTTGCAAGCCGAGTATTTTATGGGGCATTACGAAAACGCCGTTGCCATTTGCAACCAAATGCTTGCAAAGCCAAGAGTTGGAAAAAAGTACCGTTATGTTTATCTTACCTATCTTGCGCACATCTGTTACAATACAGGTGACAGAGAGGGTCTGCAAGAGATCTGTCAACAGGTCAAAGGTTTTTTGTTAGACGAAAAGCCAAAGGGCAAAAAGAAAATGGCACGCTTTCTCGAAAGATTGCGATTCTATGATAATTATTTGGACCAAAATTGGGATGCCTGCGAACAATATGTGGCTGCAAACGTAGGAACGACAGCACATTCACACATTGTGAACTTCAACGATAAGGCGCACGTAGCCCTTGCCAAGGGCGAGATGGACAAGGCAAAGACATTCTTTCAAGAAGTGCAAAAAGCTCCTCTGCTTTGCTATGCTAACCACGCCACACACGCGATAGAAGCGATCGAGGCGGGGACACCTTACAATGAGGGCATTGAGCCTGTGAGCGAAAACAAGGAATACCGTGTTCCAACCCGTTCAAAGGCGATTAGGGTGCTCTATTGGGTTGCTTTGACTATATGTATTATTTACATTATTTTGAGTTCCTTACAGTCATGTGAAAATCTCAACTATAAGCAAATAAAATACAAAAGAGATATCCGCGAAGCAGTAGAAAAGGATTTCGATGACGTTAAAGTACTGAAAACCTTTAATTTGATGCGTGGTGATGAAATTGCCGACAGTATGGCAGTTTGCGAGGTCGACGGTGGATTGATCTTGGCGTCTATATACACTTATGAAGGAACGGACGAGATTTACTATGAGGAGCAGAGATTCCTTCCTGACGAAGATATGGACGAAGAGTCACTGATGTATATCGCTTGTTTTTTCTGTGTCACATCCGACACGTTTGCGGAGATTCATTTTTATAATCAAAAAAGCGATGTTCCAAAGGATGCCATTTACTCTTTTGGTGTTAGAACGCACGATAAAAACATTTACATAGCAGTTATTACGGTTGAAGAACGTTCATAAGATGAAAGGCCGACTCAAACATTTGAGTCGGCCTTTGATCTTATGGGTTTATCATACATCGATATCCTTCATATACTTGCTACCGTTTTCGGTAATGAACTGCTTACGCGCGGGGAGATTGTCGCCAAGCAGGGTATCGAACATAATCTCGGTGGCGGCAGCATCGGTGGGAGAAACAGAGATGAGGCGGCGCGTTTCGGGGTTCATTGTGGTCTGCCACATCATGTCGGGGTCGTTCTCGCCAAGACCCTTGGAGCGTTGCAGAGTGTAACGCTTTTGACCGATCTTTTTGAGGATCTCTGCCTTTTCAAATTCGTCAAAAGCAAAGTATTTGCCGTCCTTGGTCGTGATTTCAAACAAGGGGGTTTCTGCAATGAACACCTTGTGCTCTGCCAAAAGGGTGGGGAGCAAACGGTAGAAGAGGGTGAGAAGCAGTGTACGAATTTGGAAACCGTCCTCGTCGGCATCGGTACAAATAATGACTTTGGACCAACGCAAATTATTGATGTCAAACGTAGCTACGTCATTCTTTTTCTTGGTCTTGATCTCAACACCGCAACCGATAACCTTGAGTAGGTCGGTGATAACTTCACTCTTAAAGATTTTGTCGTAGTCGCTCTTAAGGCAGTTGAGCGTTTTACCGCGCACGGGCATAATTGCCTGATACTCGGATTGGCGTGCAAGTTTAACAGAGGTCGCCGCGGAGTCGCCCTCAACAATGTAGAGCTCTGCCACGTTGGGGTCCTTGGAGCGGCAGTTGACAAACTTTTCAACGCGGTTTGCACCGTCGATAGAGCCCGAAAGCTTCTTTTTTACGTCAACGCGTGCTTTTTCCGCGCTTTCGCGGCTATGCTTATTGATAAGCGCTTGGTTTGCAAAGAGCTCTGCCGCCTTGGGGTTCTCAATAAAGTAGACCTCAAGCTTTTGACGCAAGAATTCGTTGAGCGCATCCGCAATAAAGACGTTGTTGATCGCCTTTTTGGTTTGGTTCTCGTAAGAGGTCGAGGTCGAAGAACCGCTGATGATAAGTGCCAAGCAGTCGGCAATATCGTTAAAGGTAATCTTGGTTTCGTTTTTTGCATAGCGGTTGTGCGATTTGAGGTATTTATCGAGCGCGTAGGTAAAGGCGAGCTTTACGGCTTTGTCGGGCGAGCCGCCGTATTCAAGGTAGCTCGAGTT
>JAZQKM010000021.1:0-2414 GCA_045542155.1 Eubacteriales bacterium | reverse complement strand
AGACTTGGACATCTTGTCCATACCAAAGTTGAACCAAGGATGACCGAATACCTTTTTGGGCAGAGGCATATCAAGAGCCATCAGGAAGATAGGCCAATAGATGGTGTGGAAGCGGAGAATATCCTTGCCGATCACGTGAACGTCAGCAGGCCAATACTTTTTGAAGTGCTCGCTTTGCTCGTCAAAGCTCTTATCGGGGTCATAACCGAGAGCGGTGATATAGTTGCAAAGTGCATCAAACCAAACGTAAACGACGTGCTTGGGATCAAAGTCAACCGGTACCCCCCACTTAAAAGAACTACGGGAGAGGCAAAGATCCTGCAATCCCGCTTTGAGGAAGTTGTTGACCATTTCCTTTTTGCGAAGCTCGGGCTGAATGAAATCGGGGGTGTCCTCGATGTGCTTCATCAGGCGGTCTGCGTATTTGCTCATTTTGAAGAAGTAAGCCTCTTCCTCGGCTTGTGCCAGCTCACGACCGCAATCGGGGCACTTGCCGTCAGCCGCTTGGGTGTTGGTAAAGAAGGATTCGCAGGGGGTGCAGTACCAGCCCTCGTATTTGCTCTTGTAAATGTCGCCTTGCTTATAGAATCTCTTGAAGATTTTCTGTACGGCTTTTTCGTGATAATCGTCGGTAGTGCGAATGAAGTAGTCGTAGCTGACGTTCATCTCATCCCACAGCTGTTTGATTTCACCTGCAACGCCGTCAACGTATGCCTTGGGGGTAATACCTTGATCGTTTGCAAGATTTTCAATCTTTTGCCCGTGCTCATCGGTACCTGTGCAAAAGAATACGTCCTTGCCGCACATACGCTGATAACGAGCAACCGCGTCGGACATAATTGCCTCGTAGGTGTTGCCGAAGTGAGGCTTGCGAGAAGCATAGGCGATAGCCGTTGTCAAATAGAATTTTTCACTCATAGTCTAAAGTTTCCTTTCTGTTCCAAGCCTGCGAATGGGCAGGCGGAGATAGATATCGGATAAGCGATGTCACACCGCCACATCTTTCCAATATAATATTATATCAAAACATTTGAATTTTTACAATACCTTTTTGCATTTTTGTGGTAATAAAATGTCAAAAAGCCAAGCGAAAGCATCCTGCTTTCTATAATTTTTCAAAAAACATTATTTTTTTCATTTTTTGAGTGATGCGCACGTTTTCTTTCTCGTTTATTTAAATAGAGCTACTGTAGGGAAGCAGGAAAATATTCTTGACATTTTTCACTTTTGTGCTATAATAAGGATAATATTTCAAAACAGTTGCTTCCTATGCAAATCCAAAACGTGTTATGCTGACACGACTCTAACAATTCAAAGAAGGGAAGATGCAGAAAATGAAGAAAATTTTATTGATTTTTGTACTTGTCATTGCGCTTGCTTGTGTGTTGGGTTCTTGCAATTCTAACGACGAACCGAAAGAAACCACCGCAACAACGCCAACTGAAACAACTGCCGAAACGACCACCGAAAAACCGAAGGAAACGACTTCACAGCCTACGGAAGAGACTACCCCCGGAGCTTCGGAAGAAAACACGCCTGCATCCAAGGGTCTCGCTTACGAGGTGAATGCAGATGGAACCACTTGCACCATTACGGGTATTGGCGAGTGCAGAGATAGCGATCTTGTTATCGGTAGCACCATCGATGGATATAAGGTTACCGCTATTGGCGACCATGCGTTTACCTCTTGCACTTCTCTAAAAAGCGTAACCATCCCCGATTCTGTCACAACTATCGGCATGGCAAGCTTTGCCTCTTGCTCCGGTTTGAAGAGCGTAACGATACCCAATTCGGTTACTACCCTTGGTGAAAGAGCATTTTTGAGTTGTAGTAGCCTTGTGAGCGTAACTCTTCCCGAATTTATCACGACCATAGAGAGAAGTTTGTTGTCCCGCTGTACCGCTTTGGCAAGCATAACCATTCCGGACTCTGTTACCACCATTGGTGAAACTGCATTTTGGTGTTGTGAAAATTTGACGGAGATAACGCTTGGCGATAATGTTGCGAGTATCGGCCTTTCTGCCTTCGATGGTTGTTCTGCCTTGACCGGTGTTACGATAGGGGATAATGTTGCGAGTATCGGCCGTTCTGCATTCGCGGGTTGTTCTGCCTTGACCGGTGTTACGATAGGGGATAATGTTACGAGCATCGGTGTGGGAGCGTTCTCAAATTGCACCGCTTTGACGGGTATACGCATTCCGGATTCCGTTGTTACTGTTGGTGATATGGCATTCTCCGGCTGTGAAAATCTTACCAACGTAATGCTTGGCAATTCCGTTAGCACCATTGGTCAAGCGGCATTTCAATTTTGCCCTAAGCTTTCGAGTATAACAATTCCCGATTCTGTCACTGCTATTGGTGATTTTGCGTTCAACGTTTGCACTTCTTTGGAGAGTGTTACAATCGGTGATTCT
>JAZQKM010000020.1:0-5343 GCA_045542155.1 Eubacteriales bacterium | reverse complement strand
ACCGTGACGGAGATATGAATCCGATCACCCGGTTTGCACTCCGCATCGCTGAGGCGGAAGGTGACAGCGGGCGCGTCCCCATGGACTCCTGCGGCAAAACATGAGAAAAGGAAACAGAGAATCACTGGAAGAAAGCGAAATTTCCTCATACCCTGTTGAGTTATAAAGCGCCTTTGCCTGACGGTTGAGCACGTCGGCACTCTTTTCGCGCACAGGTCGGTAGATCATACCCGCCTGGCAGAAGCGGCAACCGCGAATGCAACCGCGATAGACCTCAAGCATAATGCGGTCGTGCACTGTTTCAATGTAAGGCATAACCACCTTATCGGGGAAGTAGACCTTGTCCAAATCCTTGATGATCTGCTTGGTTACTTGCTTTGGAATGTCGTCGTACACGGGCGTATAAGCCTTGATGGTTCCGTCCTCATTGTAGGTTACCTCATAAAGAGAGGGAACGTATACACCCGGGATGGTCTTGGCAGCTTCGTGTAAAAAGTCCTTACGCGTGTAGCGACCTTCTTCTTTCATTTGAATGTAAAGGCGGGTGATAGCGGGGAGCATATCCTCGCCTTCGCCGATGTTGAAAAGGTCGAAGAAATCTGCAATCGGTTCGGCATTGTAAGCGCAGGGACCGCCTCCTATAATGATAGGATCGTTCTCGGCGCGATCCTTTGTGCGCAAGGGAAGCTTTGCCAAAGACAGCATATTGAGCACGTTTGTGTAGCACATTTCATACTGTAAAGTAAACCCGATGAGATCGAATTCCGAAAGGGGATCACCGCTTTCAAGGGCTGTCAAGGGCAGGTCGTGCTCACGCATTTTTTCCTGCATATCCGTCCAAGGGGTGAACACACGTTCGCACCAAATGTCGGGGTGCGCATTGAGCGCACCGTAAAGCAGACGCATACCCAAGTTCGACATGCCGATTTCATACGTATCGGGGAAGCAAAAGGCAAAGCGTGCCTTGATATCTTCTTTATCTTTGATGATCTCACCGTACTCACCGCCCGAATATCTGCCGGGCTTGGAGACGGATTTGAGAATGGTACTGTTAGGTTTTGTAGAATGGTTCATAGTGTTCCTTTTTGCCTGTTTTTATTTTTCACGACCCAAATACAGTGTGCGTCGGTTAATGAGTACAAAGGAGAGAATGGCAGATGCCACAGTCCAACCCAAATAGTACAAGCCAAACGTCATTGGGGTGAGGTAGGAATTGAGGGAGAGGAGCATCAAAACGAGCGTTCCCACAAAGGAGATACCGGATGCTGCCAGCTGCAAACAGAAGCTGAGGCGCTTGACCTCGTTCACTTTTTTTGCAGCATACAGCGGGTTGACAATATGCTTTTCGCCGCCAAGAGCGATAGCACCCGTATCCGAAATTTCAAGCAAGGCATCCGATTCATATTTACCCGGCTTGATTACACGTACGGGAATAGCATCCGCATGGCGAATATCTTGTAAAAATTCCTCTGTGAGGTTGGGGTTGTAGGATTGAATGGCAACCGAGGTGGTGGGGTCAGCCAAACGCTCGGCAATAATCTCAAAGTTGGGGTCAAGAGCATATTCGATATCGTAGGTCAGCTTGAGAATACCGTCAACGGCAAAATACAAAAGCCCTACGTTGTCGGCACGGCGCAAAGCGCGGTCGGCTGTTTCTTTTGGAATACGGATACCGCTCTTCTTCAAAAAGATAGCATCCCCCGCGATCACGTGGTATTGATTGTCGATAACCGCTTCCACCCCTGTATCTGCAATGCGAACAAAAGCAACGTTGGGGTCAGCGGACTTGGTTGCGGTTGCCTTGCCGATTTCTTCCAAGCTTCCGCCAATTTTGCGGAAGAGGATGCCCGCCAGCTTCAAGTCGCGGCGCAAATCGTCGCTCTTATCGCGAACCGCCAATTCCGAGCAATTTAGGGCGCGGCAGAGACGGTAATCGTTGAAAATAACAGTTTTGGATTCGTTGTATTCTTCTACGGCTTCTTCACCAAGCAGAGCGCAGTTCTTGCGAGTGAGCAGGTTGTTTGCGTGGCTGAGTGGGAAGAAGAAGCCGAAGCAAGCGGCACCGGGCAAGCCGAGCACGGTTACGGTTGCAAAGGTGTTGAGCGCATCACCGAGTCCGTTGGTCAAAGCGAGCACAAAGCCTGCCAAAAAGCCAAGGATGAGGGGGAGCGTGAGCAGAATACGGAAAGGTGCGTGTGCGGCTTCCATTTCGTTAAAACGGCGGAAGAATCCCATCGTCAACTGTGCATCGTGAACGTGATAGAAGTTTTCATCAAGGTCATCGTTGATGATCTTAATCAACTTTTTGCCCTGACGGAGCTTCTTTTTGCGAGGCTCGGTGGGGTCAAGTACAGTCTTTGGCGCATCGGTTGCCAAAAGGCGGAAGACGCGCATCTCACTTGTCAGACGGAAGATATCGCATACGCAAATGAGGAGCAGAGCACCCGTTGCTACGCAGTTGAGGTGCACCAAGGGGATTTGCGCTATCATTGCTACGATATCGTAGAACAGGACAAAGGGGACAATGACCGACAGTGTTGAATAGGGCGTGGGACGAAGCTTGAAATAACTGCGAATGCCCGCATTGAATTGCTTGTAAGAAAGCACGGTTGCCGCCACCATAACAACGGCAGAAAGAATGGGGAAGAAGAGCGGCACCGATGCATCAAATGCCTCGTATCCACCGCCGATGAGAGCGGGATAATCCAAAAGCACTACCAAAAGGAGTGCGAGGAACGTGAGGAGTGTGCGCAGGATCAAATAACGGCGGTCGTGCATATATTTTGCAATCGATCGCGTTTTGTTTTGGGGCGTGATCGAATCTTGACCGCAATAACCAAAAGCTGTGCGGTAACGCTTGTTGCTCTCGCGCGACATACGGTGCAGATGATCGTACTTCAGCTTTTTGAGGTTATCGTATCCAACAAGACGGCCAAATTCGTTTTCGTAGCCAAGTTCAAAGATCATTTCAATGTCGTCGTCCGAAAATCCGCTACGGCGGCGAATGATCTCCATAGCAGTCATTTTCTTTTCTGCCAAAGCCTCGCGACGCATTTTCATGCGTTGCAAAAGGTTTGTCGGCTTTGGGGAGCGTCGAATTTCCTCGGGAGCGTCTACGGGGATCTCCTCGGGAACGGAGAAGTCGGCATCTATAAACTCGTCAAACGCTTCATCGAGTGCCTCGTCCAAGTTTTCATCGCGAGAGCGTTGTGTTTGTCCTATGGTTTGCAGAGGACGAACACGCTTGCGCGGCGGAACCTTTTTCGCACTCGCAGAGGAAATGCCGGATGCGGTCTTTTGCGTTGTTCCTTCCGCCTTTTGCGAAGAGGGAAGGGATGTATTTGTCGGCTTTTTATGTATATTTGATTTTGCTTGCGACGTCGGGGGAGTCGTCTTTTTTTGTTCGGATGCAATCGCGTTTTTGGCTGTTGAGAGCTCCGAATTTTGATTCTTTTTCATAATGGCTCCTTTCCGATAAAAGTTAGGAAAACAAAATATCAGGAATGATGCTGGCGTGCGGCTTCAGCCAAAAGGATAGCTGCCGCAGTAGAAACGTTAAAGGAATTGACCTGTCCGTACATGGGAATGGAAATGATAGCATCACAGGTTTTTTGCACAATTTGAGAGACACCGTTGCCCTCACTGCCAAGAACGATAGCGCACGCACCCTTGAGGTTGGTGTTATATACACTCTCACCGCCTGCCTCTGCGGCAAACGTCCAAACGCCTTTTTCTTTCAGGGCTTCAACGGTTGATGCGATATTGGCAACCTTTGCTACGGCAAGATGTTCAATCGCACCTGCCGACGCCTTGGTTACAAGGGGAGTGAGTCCCACGGCGCGGCGCTTGGAAATGATGAGCCCGTGTGCACCACAGCACTCGGCACAGCGAATGATCGCGCCAAGATTGTAAGGGTCAGTAATGCCATCGCAAATAACGATGAGGGGATCTTCACCGCGCTCTTTTGCAATGTCAAGAATGTCCTCAACTGTGCAGTATTCTTTTTCTGCTGCAAAAGCGATAACACCTTGGTGAGGAGCATAACCCGAAATGGCATCGAGCTTTGGTTTTTCGGTTTCGATTACGGGAATACCGCGCTCGATCGCCTGCGCTACAAGCACAACGATAGAACCCGTGCGCTCACCCTTTTGAACGAGTAATTTATCAATGTCACGTCCCGATTTGAGGAGTTCACCTACGGCATTTCGACCGATAACGGCACCGTTTTCATAGTCGCCGTGAATGCCGGCTTCCTCATCCTTGGGAGCATTGTTTTCTTTTTTGTAGTCATAACGCGGTGCGCGATTTTGCTTATTACTGTTTTTGCGCGTTTTGTCAAAGTCGCGACGGGGCGCGCCACTCTTTTTCTTTTCCATATGTAAAGAGCCTGTCCTTTCTTATGACGTAGAAACATTCTTACCTATAATTATATCATAATAATTGATTTTTGTATAGAGGATTTTGAAAAAATGTCGTCTTTTCGGGAATTTTTCGCTCGACAAAAGATGACAGAAGAGGAAAAAGGAGCGACATTGTCGCTCCCATATCTTATTCTATTTCGGATAGTAATCTTTTTGCCTCTTTTACGATATACAAAGAGGGATTCGAGCTTGCCACCATCTCAAGATATTTCTTTGCAGAGAGTGTATCATTTTGTGCCAAATAGATTTCGGAAAACAACCAAGCGGTTTCTATTTCAGCATAGTTGTTATCCGGCTTCATTTGATTGGCATAATTGAGAGCACCTGCAAAATCCTTGTTCCCTAAGCAAGCCGAAGCTTGAGCAGAAAGCATTGTAAATTTTAAATTTTCTTTTTGCTTACCTTCTTTTAGGGTATTATAAATTGCCAAGGCCTTTTGATGTAAAAGATCTGCGGATTCGTTTTTTCCAATCAATCGGCAGTAATACCCTAAATTATTGTAGTAGATAACCTTAATTAACAAAGGCATGCCCGTGTATTTGTCAATATTGATTTCGGATAGTTGCTGATATGCAAATTCGTGTTCGCCCAAAGAACCCATAACAACGCAGTAATCAATCAAATAAATCTGACGGTTAACGCCATTTTTCTCGTATTTCAATGCCTCTGTTGTTTCACGCAAAAGGGGATAGGGATCGCAATTTTCTTGCAGCTCCTTGTTTGCTTCTATAATGAGTAAATTGGTGCAGGATTGACAAAAGAGTGTGGACAAGAAAACAAATAGAAAAATGATGATCAAGCAAGCCACAGGACTCAATTCGATTAGGTAAGCCAGAGTCCCTACTTCGATTATTGCAAGTGCCACGGCACAAATTGAGATAGGGAGAAATGCAAACAAAAATGTGCATATTGCTTTGTGATG
>JAZQKM010000019.1:0-5053 GCA_045542155.1 Eubacteriales bacterium | reverse complement strand
TTGGTCATAAAGACCGTAGTTGCCGGTGTATCCCGCTTCCTCTTTGAGTTCCGGCAAAACGGCAAAGCCGAGAGGGCCAAGGCGGTAGTTGAGCGTGACACCGATCATGCCCTTCTTGGGCCATACGGGAACGTCAAAGTGTTTTTCGTGTCCGCAACCGCCGGTAAACCCACCGCCGTGGATGTAAATGAGAACGGGGAGCTTTTCCTCGGACTTCTTTTCGGGAGCGAAAACGTTGAGGAAGAGACAATCTTCACTGTATTCGTAAGTTTCGCCACGGCGGAACTCGTTGTAGTAAAAAATCTTTTTTGGCATCTCTTCTTCGTTATAAAAGGCGCGGGGTTGATATGCACACGCACCGTACTGAGTTGCGTCGTACACGCCTTCCCACGAGGTGACCTCGCGAGGATATTCAAAGCGTCCCGCGGTTGCATAGCGAATACCTTTATAGGCAATGACGCCCTCTTTGTTTGTAGCGGTGCCGCAAAGCTCGCCACAAGGTGTTTTAATCAAATATTTCATAAATACAAATCCTATCTTATCTACAAGAGCGGCGAATGCTCGCCGCTCTTAAAAAGTCAAAAATTATTCGTTGATGTTGGTCTTTGTTTCAGCTACTGCTTCCACGGGAGCTTCCTCTGCGGGAGCTTCAATAGGAGCTGCCTTTGCAGCTGCCATCTTTGCACGAATTTCGGGAGTGATGTTCCAAACGAACTTGAACGCTGCCCAAGAGCCGAGAATGAAGATTGCGGGAGTGAGTACGCAAAGAGCCTTCAAACCGAAGATGGTGCCGGCGCTTTGAGCGGGAAGGCTTGCATCGAAGCCGATCCAACCGAGAACGTAGAAGCCAAAGGAGCTACCGATTGCCTGACCGATACGGCGGGAGAGGTTAAAGGTACCGTAAATGGAGCCCTCGGTTCTCTTGCCGGTTGCATATTCGTTGTAGTCGATTGCTTCGCCAACGAGACCCCATTGCATTTGAATGGATACCATGGACATACCCGAACCGATACCGAGGATAACACCGTGAACGAGAGGATGAACGTCGGTAACAACGTGGAGAACGAACAAAAGACCGCAGATTGCACCGCCGATAAGCAGGCAGTAACGAATCAGCTTTTCGAGGCCGAGCTTCTTACAAATAAAGGGAACGAGAACCATAGAACCGATCATAAAGGGGCTGGAGAGAGCCGTGCCGATGGTTTGGTATGTAACGTCGTGATAAACCTCGGAATACATATAGAGGCTGATGTTGGAAACGAGATATTGCATTGTGCAAATGCAGATACCGTGAATGCAAAGAGCAACAAAGGGTCTGTTCTTCTTTACAACGGTGAGGATGTCGGAGAATTTGATGTCGTCTGCCTTGGTTTCGCCAACGGTTGTGCGCTCTTCGGTCCAGAAGTAGTGCATCAGGCAAACGCCAAAGCCAACAAGTGCGCAAACAATACCGGTGATCATATAACCGGTGGACTCTCTGTCACCGAACATGCCGATGATAACGGGGCCTACCATACCGGGGATCATGTTACCAAGCATGGAGCCGACGCCGCGAGCGGAAGAAAGGGATGCACGCTCAGAGTCGTTGGTGGACATTGCAGAAAGAAGGGAACCCATGGGAATGTTGAACATCGTGTAGGATGCTTCATAGAGGATCTTGAACGCGAACAGAGCTACAATGGTGGTGATGCCTTCGCAGAAGGTGGGAACTGTCCACAATGCGATTGCGGTGATTGCCAAAAGGGGAGTGGAACGCAGGATCCAAGGACGGAACTTACCGTTCTTGTTGTGGTGCTTTGCAAATACTTTGTCCATCAAAGCACCCATCATGGGGTCGTTGACAGCATCCCAAATCGTCCAAACAAGAACGAGAGTACCCATCAGGGTGGGATCGATGCCCAAAACGTTGGTGCAATACATCGAGAAGATGCTTGCCATCAGAGTAAAGGTCATGCAGCCGCCAAAGTCACCGAACATATAACCAAACCAATGCTTGGTAGAAAGTCCGCCGGCAGCGAGTTTTTGCTTTCTTGCCATTGTTGTTTTCCTCCAATTTTTTTGTTTTACAACACGTCTATTGTAACATATTTCTTTTTGAAATAAAATTGCAATTTTTACAGAAAACATTGCAAATCGGATAAAAATGTGCTAAAATGAGAGAAGAAAAGACAAAACAGATAAAAATGTGAGGATTTTATGAACTTTTCAACATTGAAAGAATTGATGCGTTCGCGTTTTCAACGCCCCAAAAGTGAGGCGGAATACCTTAAAATATTGGAATACCTTGCGAGCGAGGGGATTGCAATCGGTAATTTGTATCAAGAGCTCGAAATGTCATCAAGTCCTGTTAGTTTTCACCGCGATATTACCTACGGTCGGCAAAGCATTTCCTTGCACTCGCACTCCTTTTATGAAATTATGCTCTGCCGTTCTGCTGACCGTGTCGAATATCTTGTTGGTTCTGCCCGATACCGCCTTTCGGCAGGGGATCTTATTCTCGTAGCTCCCGGAGTAAGCCACAAGCCTATTCTGCCGGATGATATGCAGTACGCATATGAGCGCGAAATTTTGTGGGTGAGTGCCGACTTGATTGAGCACGTGCGGGAGCTTTTTCCAAACTCACAGGTGTTGGGTGTAGGGGATTTTTCACTTTTGCGTACAAAGGGAACCGATTGGAGCTATATCGGTGATTATTTCAGCAACGGATTGCGTGAATTTGAAGAGGCACAGCTTGGTTACGAGGAGTCTGCCACCGCTATTGCTATGCTGATATTGACGCATATATGCCGTGCAGCAAGCTCTGGTGAGGCACATCACAAGCAGGCAGAGCAGCCCACGATGGTTACCTCGTTTATTGAATACATCGAAAATCATTTACGCGAATCCTTAACGCTCGATAGCATTGCGGCACATTTTTACATCAGCCGTAGCGCGGTCAGCAAGCTGTTTCGCGAGGAGATGGACACGAGCTTTCATCGCTTTCTTACCCAACGTCGCCTCATTCTCGCTAAGCAACTGATTAACGAGGGCGAGGGAATGGAGCGCGTGGCAGCTCTTTGCGGTTTTTCGGATTACTCCATTTTCTACAAGGCCTTCAAAAAAGAATACGGACTTTCGCCGAGAGAGTTTTCACGGCTATAAAAAACAGGCTCCGTCGTGAGCCTGTTTTTTGCGATATTTAATCAAAAGCGAATGCAAAATAGGCGGGCAAGAGCAACGGGGGAGCTTCCAATGCGCGGAACATTGCAAAGGGAGTATCTTGCCCGACGGTACGAAATTCGGCTGTTTTGAACCCAAACGTGCGAGCAATGCGCGGTGCGAGTGAGAGATCTCCCAAAAGCTCCAGACCAAACAGAGATTCGGTATCTTTGCGTACGGCAAGCAAAATGCCGTCTCCCGCCCAAAAATCTGCGAGCGTCTCTAAAAACAAAAGATTTTCGCCCTCTTGCAACACACTTTGGGTTGGCAAAAAGTGCGGACGGAGAGCAGCGTATTCCGCAGAAGAGAGGGTACGTAGCTCTATGGGGGCGTCTGCCGCGGTTGTGCGGAGTATGCTGTTGTGTGCGCAGACGGTGTATCCCATCTGCCTGTAAAAGGAAAACAGATGCTCCTTGGCAGGAACTAAAATCGCTCCCATATATCCGCTTTTTTGCAAAAGCAGATGCACGGTTTCCATCAAAGCGTTGCAAATGCCGCGTTTGCGAAAATCTTTGTGCGTGGCAATGGCATACAGGTAGGCAATGCGCTTTTTTTCATAGATGCAATCAAACCAGTAAAGCATTCCTACGATCCTGCCGTCTTCACGGGCACAAAGCGCTCTTTTGGGAGAGAACGCCGTCGAAAAGAAATCTTTTAAAAAATCATCCGTATCGCCAAACGCATCCTTCCAAAGCGCACAAAGCGCGGGAATATCGGTGTTTTGCGGTGCATCAATAATCATATCCGTCCTCCAAAAGGCAAGCCCAATATTTGCGAATCATATGGTGCGGTCGATAACTCTGCTTTGCGCGGCGCAGGCCTTCAATTCCCATATCTTCTTCGCGGTTGAGAAAGCGAACCGACGGGTATTTTTGACGGACGTAACGCGCAAAAGCGCAGTTAATGGCTGCGTATGCACCGGGAATATCGTGGGCGCCTTTTTCAAAGTGAACATCCATCATATCGGGGAAGAGTAGGCTGCCAAGTGTTACGGCAAGCGCGCGGTCACCGTTCATCAGCACAAGTCCTTCCAACTGTAAATCCTTAAAATCACGCAGGGCCTTGCGCAAGGCGGCTCGCTCCATGTGAAAGTCAGCGTCCGGATCTTCGCGCATGCGGTTTTCGAACCATTCATCCAAAAGATTATTAACGGCAGAAAGATTGGCATCTCCGAGAGGTTCGCTGTGTGCGGCGGGATACTGTTCGGCAAAGCGATTGAGGTTGGTGCGCTTGGTATGATACTTTTTGCCCGGCAAATCGGCAAGGTCATTGACGTCATAAACGTAGTCGAATGCATCCTCATCGCAATGAAAACGAAAACGTCCTGGAAAAAGGCGTTCAACGGTTTCCTTATCTGTTTCGTTCAAGCCCGTGATGCGGCAAGGAATACCGCGAGCCACAGAATCATTGATAATGGCTTGCAGGGCTACTTTTTTATCGCCGTCACCTATGGGATAGGGGTAAACACTGCGGCGGTTGAATTGCGAGAAGAAAAGTGCGTGCCCGTGCAAAAAAGCAATATTTTGTCGTCCCCACAGATAGAGATTGGTGAAAGAGAATTCACAGCCACGCTCTTCCGAGCGCGCAAGCAGTTCTTCATAACGGGCTTTGTCTTGGGGGATAATTACGCGAAAGGGAATCGTATCGATTTGCAAAGAACTGTTCATGTGACACCTCCTTTTTCAAAATTCGCTTTTATTATACCATATTGCAATAGGAAAATGCAAGATTTTTTTATAAATGACCGTTTTGTTCTGCGCGGAGTGCAAAGGGGAAGGACTGCCGCAATTCGATGCAGAAGGCGTGGTCGGCCAACCGTCGCCGTACAAGAGTACGGCAAGTCGGATCGTAGCCA
>JAZQKM010000018.1:0-5403 GCA_045542155.1 Eubacteriales bacterium | reverse complement strand
AAAATCCAACAAATCCCCCTCTGCTTGTGCTATAATGATAATGAAGTAATATTTTTAATAGAGTGAGGATGCGTATGAATATTTTACAGTACCTCAAAAACAATATACTGTACCTCGATGGCGGCATGGGAACGCTCCTGCAAGCCAGCGGTCTTGCGGCAGGGGAGATGCCCGAGCGTTGGAACCTTTCTCACGCCGAAGAAATCGTTGCTATTCACAAGCAATATTTCAATGCAGGCTCAAACGTTGTCAACGCCAACACCTTTGGGGCAAACTGTCTCAAATTTGGTGAGGACGAGCTTGATGCCATTATTGCCGCCGCCATTGCCAACGCGCGCCGCGCCGCCGCCGAAAGCGAAGGGGAGCAACCCAAGTGGGTAGCCCTTGACATCGGTCCCACAGGCAGAATGCTCGCACCCTACGGCGACCTCGATTTTGAGGATGCCGTATCTGTCTTTGCCCAAACTGTAAGTCTTGGCGTCCGTCACGGAGCCGACCTTATCTTTATTGAAACGATGAGCGATAGCTACGAAACGCGCGCAGCACTCTTGGCGGCAAAAGAGAATAGCAATCTCCCCGTGTTTGTTTCCTGCGCCTTTGGCGAGGATGGCAAGCTGATGACGGGTGCTGACCCCTGCGCAATGGTGGCAATGCTTGAGAGTATGGGCGCGGATGCCATCGGCATCAACTGCTCCTTCGGGCCCCGTAAGCTGATGAATGTCATTGAGGAATACCTCAAATACGCATCCATCCCCGTCATTTTCAAACCCAACGCAGGACTGCCCACCGTCAAAGAGGGAAAAACGGTCTACGACCTCGCTCCCGACGATTTTGCCGCCGATATGGCAGATGCCGTCAACCTTGGTGTGCGCGCCGTTGGCGGATGCTGTGGCACAACCCCTGATTATATCAAGGAACTTGTGCAAAAGACGGCTCATATGAAACCGCTACCCATCACCAAAAAGAACATTACCTGTGTGTCGTCTTATACACACGCGGTCATTTTTGATAAAGAACCTATCCTCATCGGCGAGCGCATCAATCCCACGGGCAAAAAACGCTTCAAAGAAGCCCTCAAGACAGGGGATATGGACTACATTCTGCGCGAGGGAATTACACAAGCCGAAGCAGGCGTGCACATTCTCGACGTCAACGTAGGACTTCCCGAAATCGACGAGGTCGCCATGCTTCAAAACGCAGTTTGCCGTCTGCAAGAGGTCACAGACCTGCCCCTGCAAATCGATACGTCCGACCCTGTGGCAATGGAAGCAGCTTTGCGCCGCTACAACGGCAAGGCAATGATAAACTCGGTTAACGGCAAGAAGGAAAGTATGCAAAGCGTTTTTCCGCTCGTTAAAAAATACGGCGGACTTGTTGTCGCCCTCACACTGGATGAGAGCGGTATTCCAACTCGCGCCGAGGAGCGCGTCGCCATTGCCGAGCGCATCCTCAAGGCTGCCGCTGAGTACGGCATCGATAAAAAAGACATCATTTTCGATCCGCTGGCACTCACCGTCAGCGCCGATGGAACCGCCGCAAAGGAAACCTTGCGCGCGGTATCAATCATAAAAAACGAGCTCGGTTGTCATACGTCCTTGGGCGTTTCCAATGTTTCCTTTGGCCTGCCGCAACGCGATATCATTAACAGTACCTTCTTCGCGTTAGCTCTTGGAAAAGGTCTTTCTGCGGCAATTATGAACCCTTATTCTTCTGAAATGATGAAGACCTATTACGCATTCCGCGCCCTTGACGGGCAGGATGAAAACTGCGGTGCGTATATTGCGTTTGCCCAAAACTTGCCCACTCTTGAGGCTGTTTCCAATCCCGCGCATGCGGTTGCAGCAACCAAAGAAGAGGGCAGTGAGTTGCAAAAAGCGGTTATCAAAGGTCTGCGCGAGCGCGCCGCCGCTCTCACAAAAGAAGAACTGAAAACACGTGCACCGCTTGATGTGGTGCAAGCCGATATTATCCCCGCACTTGACGTCGTTGGTGACGGATTTGAAAAAAAGACCGTTTATTTGCCGCAGCTCTTAATGGCGGCAGAGGCGGCAAAAGCGGCATTTGAAGAGGTCAAACTCCATCTGCCAGCCGCCGCAAACAACGGTGTTGCCGTTGTGCTTGCAACCGTCAAAGGAGATATTCACGACATCGGCAAAAATATTGTCAAATTGCTTTTAGAAAACTACGGCTTTGCCGTCAGTGACCTCGGCCGCGACGTTTCTCCCGAAACGATTGTCAAAGAGGTCGTGCGCCTGCACGCACCCCTTGTAGGATTGAGTGCCCTGATGACCACAACCGTGCCCGCAATGGAAGAAACTATCCGTCAGCTTCGCAAGAGCGCACCTTGGTGTCGCATTGTGGTTGGTGGGGCGGTCTTGACGTCCGAATACGCTGACACCATTGGTGCCGATAAGTATGCAAAAGACGCAATGGAGACCGTCCGCTACGCCGAAACCTTTCTCTCATAACCTATGAAAAAACGGATTATTTCCTTTATTCTCACGCTTGTTTTTATCTGTGTTGCCTTCCCGTCCTGTACCCCTGCGGTAATGAGCGAGGATGCACTGTGTCGCATCTGCTTTCTCGACGTTGGGCAAGGGGATTGTACTCTTATTCGCACAAGAGAGGGCGACATTCTTATCGATGCAGGTCCGGAATCCGCGCAGGATGCGCTCTGCTTGCGTCTCAAACAGCTTGGCGTCAGGGAGATTGCTTTGGCAATCTTTACCCATCCCGACGAAGACCACGTTGGCGGAGCCGACGGTGTGTTGTCACAAATCCCTGTTCGCGAGGTTTGGCTGCCGGTGCGCGAGATGGATAATCCCTCGGCAGCACGTATGGAAAAGGTGATTGAAGAGAAGGGCACTGCGCGCAAGAATGTTCGCGCGGGTGAAGTTCTTAGAGTTGGTGATGCCGTTGTGGAAACGCTTGCACCGTTTGGAGATGCTACCAACGACCCCAATGATAACAGTATCGTCGTGCGCGTTACTTGTGGAGAAATCGGTATGCTTTTTATGGGAGATGCAAGTGCCAAGGTGGAACAAAAAATACTCAAAATTTATGGCAAAGCGAACCTGACTGCCCAACTTTACAAGGTGGGGCATCACGGCTCGTCTACGTCTAACACTGAGGAATTTCTCAATGTGGTAAAGCCCACATACGCAGTTATTTGTAGCTCAATCGATAATTCCTACGGCCATCCACACGGTGTCGTAGTGGAACGCTTGCAAGCCATTGGTGCTACCGTACTTATGACGGCAACCGACGGTGAGGTCGTGCTGGAATGTAACCAAAGTGCCATTTGGCACATAGATAACAAAGGAGAAAAACAATGAAAGTTTTGATTACGGGCGGCTCGCGCGGCATTGGTGAAGCCTGCGTGCGCGCATTCTGCCGTCAAGGCAATAGCGTGGCATTCCTGTATCACACAAGCCACGAGCGCGCAAAAGCCTTGGCTGATGAAACGGGGGCAATCGCGATTGCCGCAGACCTATCGAATGCCACGTCGGCTACTGCCGCCACCAAAGAGGCGATTGCGCGTCTTGGCGGTATCGACGTGCTTGTCAATAACGCAGGCATCTCTCAAATCAAGCTGTTTAGCGATATTACCGATGATGATTGGCGCAAAATGATTGATACCAATCTTTCGTCAGCATTTTATACCTCGCGCGAGGCGTCCCGCGTAATGGTAGCACAACATTTTGGCAGAATTATCAACATCGGTTCTATGTGGGGCAAGGTAGGTGCTTCCTGCGAGGTGCACTACTCGGCGGCGAAAGCAGGACTGAGAGGAATGACAATGGCGCTTGCAAAGGAGCTCGGACCCTCAAACATCACGGTCAACTGTATTGAGCCAGGCGTTATCGACACCGAAATGAACGCCGCGCTTGATGAACCCACTCGACAAGAACTCTGTGATAGCACACCTCTGTGCCGCATCGGCAAAGCCGAAGAGGTCGCCACGGCTGTATGCTTTCTGGCGTCCGAGGGTGCATCCTTTATCACGGGGCAGGTGCTTGGCGTTGACGGTGGATTTGCCATTTGACAAGAATGAAAAGGAAATGATATGAAGAATTTTTGGAACATTATTGCCGTTATTCTTCTCGCTGCTGCATTGGTTCTGGGTTCGTACGGAATTTTGTATCATCAAAGCGGTAGGGTGTTTACGATTGCGCGTCAATCCCAAAAGCGCGAGCCATTGGCACTCATTCCCGCCGACCGCTTCGAGGCTACCGAAACAAAAGCAATGACAGAGTGGTTAGAGGATGAACGTGTTACAAGCGATAAAACACTGATGCTGGTCAATCTTGGGCACCCACTCCCCAAAGACTATAAAGCAGAGCTTAAAGAATACAACGGTGCTAAGATGCATCCGTTAATGGTAGGGTCTTATATCGCTTTGCGTGATGCGGTGCAAGAGGAAACAGGCATTCGCATCTACGTTTCCAGTGATTTCCGCACAGCAGAGAAGCAAGCAGAGCTTTTGGAGTTTTACGGCCCTGACAGAGCCGCACCCGTGGGGTGCAGTGAGCACGAAGCAGGATTGTCGCTCGACGTCTATGCACCCGGACACGATAGTTATAACTTTTTAAATTCCCCCGCAGGTCGCTTGGTTAACAACATCTGCCACGAATATGGTTTTATCATTCGCTATGAGTCCGATAAGACCGATATTACCGGTATTGACTACGAGCCTTGGCATTTGCGCTACGTTGGTGCACCGCACGCCGAGCTGATAGCCAACAGCGGTCTTGCTTATGAAGAATACATCGAAGCAATAAAAACCGAAACATGGTATGCTTATGATGAATACCGTATTCTGCGTACTGCTAATATCCAAGAGTTTACACTTCCCACAAGCTTCACCTCTTGCCATATTTCTCCCGACAATACGGGATACTACATTATTACAGTGGAACTGTAATAAGTGAAGAGTGAAGAGTGAATAAAAAATGGTAGGGAAACTATTGTTCGTCCGCGCCAAAGGCAAACAACTTTCTGAGCGAGTAGGGCAGTGGGTCTCACTGCGGTTCGGTCTCGCTCGCGTTCTGACAGTCCACCGGACTGTCATTCATTACGCTCACGCCGCTTCGCTACCCTAATCGCTTGCGACAGCAAAAGCGAGCCTTGCGCTCGCGCCGACTGTCTATTGGTAAACTAATAACTTTGTTTTTTAGCCCTTTGTGCGAAAGTTCTTGAAGGGGGGGATGGGGGAAACTTCTCTCAAGAAGTTTCCCCCACATATATAATAATGTAAAAAACTTTTCAAAAACCTATTGACAAAGGCATACAAAATATGCTATAATAATATGCCGCATGAAAAAGGCTCTTTTAAGTGCGCCCAAAAAACGCCGCCTTTATATCAGCGAGTCTATCAGAAAGAGAGGTGCTTTTCGTGTTTGC
>JAZQKM010000017.1:0-3646 GCA_045542155.1 Eubacteriales bacterium | reverse complement strand
TTTAAAAGATAACGCGCAGCCAACGCAAGAGGTAGACCAAAAGGGCGATGATAACCCACACAAGCGAGAACGCAATGGCCACACAGAAGAGTGAGAACAGAGGCAGGTTTATCTGCATCAATGCATTTACAATGCCGCCCTGCCATCCAAACAGCATGGTAACGCCTGCAAATACGGCAACGATGCCCGTATACATCAAAAGAGCAGAAAAGCATCCGCGCAGGTCGGCAAAGCTCAGGGTGATGTGTTGGGATACCGACAAAATAATGATGATGCCGATTGTGGAGCGGAGTGCATCCACTTGGAATCTGTCGAACAGAGAGAACAAAAGTGAGAACGTACTCGAAAGAGACTCCTGCATGCTTGCTCCCGACTCGACCAGAACGCGAGAATTTTCCAAATACGCGTTCCATTGCGAGGGGAAGCAGAGCGTGAGCACCAAAATCATAACACCGAGTCCGCTGAAGATGGGACCAAAGCTGATGAATAAATTGCCAAACACCGCCCACGGATTTTTGCGATTGTAGCTATGCTCCACGTAACCGAGCGTGCGGGAGTGGCGGCTGGGAGCCTTGAGCAGCTTCATATCGGTGATGCGGTGTGCAAAGGGGATGCACATCAGGGCGTGCCCCAATTCGTGCACGGGAGTTCCCACAACCGAGGAAGCGTAAAAAACAGCCGTTGCGGAGTCGCCTACAAAATACATAAACACCTTGCGCGCAAGCCACGCAACAAGACCGCAAACAACCATTACGCCAAGCGTAAGTCCTAATAGCTGTCCTACGTAAATCAAATATTGGTCCATAATTCAAATCCTTTCTCAAATGTTCTTAAATTGACCGACAAACGCTTCGGCAAGGGCTTTGGCAAGCGCTTGCATCCTATCGGGAGTCACCTTGCAAACTTGGCGGTCGTAGGTCACAAGACCGTTAGTCTCATCCTCAACGTCGCTGACCTGCGTCAGTACGGTTGCATTGAGTCCGCCATCCTTGATGCAAGGAACAATCTCGTCGAGATAAAGCTTTTCGAGAGCATCCTCAAACGCTTTGGGCGTGGTATAGGTACTGTACCCGTAATTTTGGTCGAGGTTGAAGGAGTGCCCTTCTATTTTGCAAGAGTAGCCGCCAAACTCGGAGAGCACCAAGGGGCGCTTTTTGCCCGTCAGCTTAACACGTCTGAAATAGATGTGCTCGCTTTGCACGTCGCTGCGCGGAACCTTGAACCAACCCGAGGCGGTATCCCAAATGCGTGTGGGGTCGTACGCCTTGAATTCGTCGTAAACCTTGGAAGCACCGAGATACTGTCCCCAGCCCTCGTTAAAAATGGTGTAATAACACACGCTGGGGTGATTGTAGAGTAAATCTGCAAGCGCTCTTGAGCTGCCTTCAAAGTCGGCGCGGCGGCGCGCGCTGACCGTGTGGAAAAATCCGCGTCTCCACCCCGCGGTGGGAAGTGCGGTGTCAAACAGGAAGTCGTAATGGCCGCTGTTGAGCATATCTTGGAAAACAATCATTCCTTGCTTATCGCACTCATAATAGAATACGTCGGGTTCGACTTTGATGTGCTTGCGCAGCATATTGAAGCCGAGCTCCTTCATTTTGGCAATGTCGTAGCGGTATCCCTCTGGCGTGGCAGGGGTGTAGATGCCGTCGCTGTAATAGCCTTGGTCGAGAAGTCCGTGGAAGAAATAGGGCTTGCCGTTGAGGCAAATAAAGGGCTTGCCCGCTACCGTTTGCACGTCAACCGTGCGCAGGGCAAAATAAGAATTGATGGCATCCTTGCCGTCGGCAAGGGTAAAGGTGTAAAGATGCGGATTTTCGGGAGACCAAAGAATGGGGTTTTCTATCTCAATTTCAATTTGGTCGCCCTCGTAGGTGTATTTTTTGTCGCCCTCGGGCAGGCGGAGCGTGAGTGTCTTTTGCAACTCGCCGCCGGCTGTTTCTATCTTTACAGAGGAAAGTGTGGGCGTGATGCGGAGCGAGGAGATGTAATGCTCGGGAACCCCCTCAAGCCAAACAGGCTGCCAGATGCCGCTAATGGGAGTGTACCACATTCCGCCGCGTTTTTTGCGCTGCTTTCCGTAAGCGAGCTCGGTGTCGAGATTGTCGGTCACGCGCACGCGCAGAACGTTACCGCCCGCTACGGCAATGTCGCTCACGTCAAAGGTGAAGGGCAAATATCCGCCTACGTGTTCGCCAAGATGGGTGTCATTGAGCCAAACCTCGGCAATTTGGTCGACCGCTCCAAAGTGCAAAAGAACCTTCTCTTTTGCAAAAACTTCGGTCAGTTCAAAGTATTTTTCATAGATGTACTGTTCATTCTTTTCAAGTGTTCGGTTGACACCCGAAAGTCGTGTTTCGGGAGAGAATGGCACCGTAATTGTGCCAAGCTGGGTAACGACTCCTTTTTTATCGACTTTTAAATTCCAAGCGCCGCAAAGAGAAAGATAGGAGTCGCGTTTCATTTGCGGGCGAGGGTATTCCCTCTCCCACTCGTCTCCCTTTGCGGCTATTTCAAAAGGGGTTTTCGTCTCTACGGTGCAGGGCGTTTTTTTAGGACGCAGAACCAACAAAAGAACCGTCAGTACCGCCGCAACAACAAGGGCGGCAAGAAAGATGTTCTGGTTGGGAAGGAAGGAAAAGGTTCCGTCGTTGTTGGGAACAAGCTCGGCATTTCGAAGCACCCAGCTACCAATCTTCGGGCCCACAACGCCGGGAACAAGCACCTGCGCACAGATACGCACGCCCTGGAGCATTCCTGCCTTGCCGTCGGGGGTAAGGTCACGAATTTTGGCACCGAACACTGCCATTCCGCAGAGATAGCCGCACATCATAAAGAGCGAGCCAACAAACACGAGGACGGTTCCTTTGAAGAAAAACAAAAGAACGTAACCCGTCATCAGGGATGCAAGCGCGAGAAAACCTGAAAAATCAAAGCCTTTCTTGTCATAAACCTTGCCCCACAGCGCGGTGGCAACCGATGCGAGAATAATGGCAGGCGCCATAATAAAGACGTAATCGGTCATGCCCAAGGACTTCTCATAATAAATAATGAGGTAAGGCATAAAGATTTGAATGGAAATGTTAAAGAGAATAAACGAAGCGAGATAGAAATACAAATGTCCGTTGCTCTTGACGGTTGAAGGACGGAAGCCGTAAATGATGTTTTGGAAATATCCCGTTTCGGATTTGACACATTTGGGAGAATCCTTGATAAGGAAGATGCCAAGAACACCGATGGCGATAACAACCACACCGATGATGGCAAAAATCCAAACCCAGCTCGAAGCGAGGGTAAGGTCAAAGAACATAAAGCCGCCAAACACAACGAGAATAGCAACCAGCGGCATCATAGAATTGATACCCTCGGCAGCGCCGCGGTTGGTGTTGTCGGTGCTATCGGTCAACCAAGCGTTGAATGCCGCATCGTTGGCAGAAGAGCCAAAGAAGGTCATTACGCAGTCGAGGATAATGACAAGAGACACCGCAACGGCGGATGCGTTTGTCGCCATCCACACGGTGGGGTCGGTGGAATCAACGCGAATGAAGCAGAAACCGAGAATGGAAATGCCCCACAGGATGTAACCCGCGCACATAAAGAGCTTGCGTTTGCCGACACGGTCGGAAAGAGCACCGATGAGGATGGT
>JAZQKM010000016.1:0-7424 GCA_045542155.1 Eubacteriales bacterium | reverse complement strand
GTTCGCTTTTTAGAGGACTTCGCAGGCACTCGCTTCTTTACCTACGAATTGGAAACACATACCGCCGACCCCGTAGCTCTGCCCGAAACGATTTCTATCGATTATAAGCCTGTTTTTGAATATCGTTACACAAGCTGGAATGCTATGTCGAAGGACCCAATGTTCTGCGTCAAAAGCGGAATGAACGGCAACCACGGCGGCATTACCGAGGAAATAGGCGGACACATGAGCTATGCCGCCGGTCTTGGTGTTCACACCTTTGACGTTCTCAGTGAATCGGGATACCCTTATCCCGGTCACGGCCCGAACCCCTGCCTCAGCAGTGAGACTGTTTATCAAACAGTGCTCAAAAACGTACGTGCGGCACTTGCAAAAAATCCTAACGTCAATATTCTTTCGGTCTCCCAAAACGACAGAGAAGAATACTGCAACTGTCAAAAATGCACCGCCACCGATGCCGAGGAAGGCAGTCCCGCAGGCACTCTGCTCCGTTTTGTGAACAGAATTGCCGAGGAGCTCGAGGATGAATATCCCAACGTCATTATTGATACGTTGGCATATAAATACACCCGTAAGGCTCCCTTGATTACCAAGCCACACAAAAACGTTTGTGTGCGTCTTTGCAGCATTGAATGTCACTTCAACCATCCCCTTACCACCGAGGACTGTGCAACCTGCTCCGCTTTTCGCTATGACCTTGTGGAATGGGGCAAGATTTGCGAAAACATCTATATTTGGGACTACACCACCGACTTTACCTATTATCTTTCCTTCTTCCCCAATCTGCACGTCCTGCGCGAGAATATGCAATTCTTTGCCGACAACAACGTAAAGGGTATGTTTGAGCAAGGCAACAGCCAAGGCCCTTCGGGCGAGTTCGGTGAGCTTCGCGCATATCTTTTGGCAAAGCTGATGATGAACCCTTATATGAGCCAAGAGGAATACGACCGACACATGGACGAATTTCTTGCCGCGTATTACGGCCCCGGTTGGACAAATATTCGCAAATACATCGACCAAATCTCTTCTCTTGCCCTCGCCGGCCCCGGGCATACCATTTATCACCAACCCTTTACCTCGGTTCTCGACAACTATTATAGGGTTTTGGAAACCACCATTAACAGATGGTGGGATGCCACCGAGGCTGCCGCAGGTGACCGCCTGCCCTACGTTCAGCGCTCCCGCCTGCATTGGCGTTATATGGAGCTGATGCTCCACCCCGATGAGGAAAAGGCAAAACAACTCATCGCAGAGGTCGAAGGCCTTGGAATGGCTTGGCGCGAAGGAAAATACCACGTAGATATGGAAAAATCCAATCTTGCCAAGGGCCCCGGTATGTGGACGTATAAGTAACCCCCTCAAATCATCCCCGATTTTTCAAGTCGCCCGGCTCCGGCTCGGGCGACTTTTGTATACCAAAAAAACACCCGAAACCAAAATAGCAGTTGACATTTGGAAAAAGTATGTGTTATAATAGATATACACTATAAAAATTTCCATTGTATTTTGCAAATCTGTTTAAGAAAGGAACGTATCAAGATGAAAACGAAAATACTCCTTGTTTTAGTTCTCCTGCTTTCTTGTCTTTTCATCAGTTGCACCGACTCCACTCCTCCCGATGAGACAACACCGCAGGAAACTACACTGGATATAACAACTCCCGAAGAAACCACTCCCGAGGAAACAACACCGGAAGAGACCTCTCCCGAAGAGACCACTCCCTCTATGAATTTGGAGTTTACCCCCGAGGGAAATTTGAAGCTGACACACGTATCCATCAGTGCAGGTGATACCCCCGCGGAAAAGACCGCAGTATCGGAATTGACCGCGTATCTCGAAAAACGCTCTGTTACTGTGGACGAATGGGGCTTCCCTATTGAGATTTATCTGGATTATTCATTGCCCGAGGACGGCTACTGTGTAGAAACCAAATTCGAGGGTAAATACCTCGGTATGGATATTCGCGGCGGTAACGGACGCGGTGTCCTTTACGGTGTTTACGGATTCCTTGAAAAATACGCAGGTCTGCGCGCCTTCACCCCCACTCTTGAAATCTACCCCGAAGAGGGAGACATCATTGTGGAAGAGGGCAAGCTGATTGAATACCATCCCGTATTCGAAATGCGTGTAAACGACTGGTACCGCTGGTCTGCAGGCCCCGACACCTACTCCTGGTGCGTCAAAAACGGCGTCAATATGATTGACGGCTGGTGGGAGCCCTGGGATAAAGCCGATGGCTCTATGGGTGGCGCTTGGGACTACGGCGGACTCTTTGTGCACACCATCGGCGGTTTGACCGAAACCGGAGGCGGCACGTCGGCAAACCCCTGCTTGACTAACCCCGATCTTTTGGAAAAAGCCATTAAAAACGTCAGAGCTCGTTTGGAAAGCAGACCGAGCACCACAATTCTTTCGGTTTCACAAAACGATACCGATGCCCGTTGCCATTGCGCCAACTGTGCGGCTGTCGACAAAGAAGAAGGCAGCCCTGCCGGCACACTCCTTCGCTTTGTCAACGCTATTGCCGAAAATATTGCACAGGATTATCCGCACGTCATTATAGACACACTGGCTTACGATTACACGCAAACGCCCCCTATCATTACAAGACCTGCCGAAAACGTTTGTATCCGTCTTTGCACCTTCCACTGTCACTTCACGCACCCCTTAAACGATCCTACCTGTGCAACGAATGCAAAATTCTGCCGCGACCTTGAAGCGTGGAGCGCAATTTGCGACAATATTCATATTTGGGACTACACCACCAACTTTGCTTTCTACATCCCCACCTATGCAAACCTGCACGTCCTGCAACAAAATATGCAATTCTTTGCCGAACACAATGCAAAAGGAATGTTTCCACAAGGCAACCGCAACTCCACCTCGGGTGAGTTTGGTGAGCTCCGCGCTTATCTCCTTTCCAAACTGATGATGAACCCCTATATGGGCGAAGAAGAATACTATCGTCTAATGGATGAGTTCCTCGAGGCTTACTACGGCGACGGTTGGGCTTACATCCGTATGTACATCGACAAAACCTCCGAAATATATCAAGATTATTGCGGAAACATGTATATGCATCCCTTGGCTCGCGTTCCTGCCGAGGAGTTCATTGCACAGATGCAATCCTTTACCGATTGGTGGGACAAAGCTGAGGCTATGGCTGACGAAGCACACAAAGATAACGTTCACCGCTCCAGCCTGCAATGGCGTTGGTTCTTGGCGAGGTTTGACAAAACTCTGCAACCCGCCTTTGAAGAAGAGATTAAGAAATACGGCATTTGGTGGAGCGAGGGCAACCAACATAACTCCAAATGGTAACCCTTATCAACAAAGCAATTTTCACTTTTAGAAAGGAATTTATGATAATGAGTATGATGAAAAGAATATTCGCGCTCCTTTTGACTGTTGCTATGCTGGTATGTGTGCTTACCGCTTGCAGCAAGCCAACCCCCTTCGGCAAAATAAGCAGCGCGTCCTCCACCGCCAATAACGCCGACGCCGATACGGCAGCCCCTCAAAAAATCACAAGTGTTCACATCACCTGCGGCAAAAGTGCCATAGAAAACTACGCAGCCGCCGAATTGAAGTGGTACTTTACTCAAAAAGGCATCACCCTTGCCGATAACGGCTACGGCATCGAACTCAAGTTAGACGAAACCATCTTCACCGGCGGCTACCAAATTACTGCCAATGAAAACGGTCTCGTTATCGCAGGCGGCAACGAGCGCGGTCTTGCCTACGGCCTTTACGCATTTCTCGAAAAGTTTGTGGGCGTGCACTTCTATTCCGCTGATACCACTGTGATAGATGATAACGACGTCATAATTGGCACCGGTGTTTTGGATGTGTTTGAGCCCAAGTTTGAAATTGTACGCAACCCCTGGTATCCTATTGAAAGACTTTCCAAAAAAGACGGCGGAAACGCTCGCGACCGCATCACAGTCAAGACGTTTTCCTTGAACACGATTGTGGGTGATGGCTCTACCCCGCCCTGTCTGACCGCCCCCGAAAGCATCAACAAAGCGATCAGCAAGATCTCAAATTATCTTTGGTCGACTCCCGGCGTGGATGTTCTCAGCTTTGCTCCCGATTCCGATGCAGATCTTTATTGCACGTGTGAGAGCTGTTCACAAATTCACAACGAAGAAGGCAGCCCCGCCGGTACATACATTCGCTTCCTCAATGCCCTCGCCGAAGCAATTTCTTCCCGTTTTCCCGAGATAAGGATAGAGCTGGTGGTTCGTGCATATCTGAAAACCGCGCCTTCCTTGACAAAGCTCACTGATAAAATTTCGGTTCGTTTGAGTATGGAAAAATGCCATATTTCGCACCCCGTCACCGATGAAAGCTGCCCCGAAACTGTCGGCTTTGCTACGGTCGTGAGCGGTTGGAGCGCAATCAGCAACAACGTTCACGTAGAATACGGTCTAACCTCTACTACCGATTTCATTCCCACCTTTGCAAACTTTGGCACGCTGCGCGAGAATGTGCGCTTCTTTGCCGAGTGCGGCGTAGACAGCATTTCTTGCAGCGGCAACTTCGCTTGCCCAAGCGGCGAATTCGGCGAATTGCGTGTGTATCTGGTCTCCAAGCTTCTTCAAAACCCGATGATGAGCGAGACGGAATATTACGGATATATGGATTCCTTCCTCAAAGCCTACTACGGCGAGGGCTGGGAGTACATTCGCAAGTTTATCGACAAAACGATTGAGCTTTCCGCAGACGGACACCAAGCCGAGAACGGCAGTCCCTTTGATGCCATCACCCAAGAGGAATACCTCGAAAACGAAGCAACCTTTGACGAGTGGTGGAATGCAGCCGAAGCACTTGCGGGCGACCGCATCGATTTTGTAAAGCACGCACGTTATCAATGGCGTTACATCAAGCTTTGTTTGCACCCCGATGCAGAGGAAGCACAAAAACTGATTGACGACACTTCGGATTCCTTTAACACCAGAGTCGGCTGGCGCGAAAAACAATGGAACGTTGATGTCGAAAAATCCGACCTCAACCTCCCCCCCACCGAGTGGGTTTATAAATCTTAATTGCAAAACCTTCCCCGTGCAAGCGGCAAAATTGCCGCTTGCACTTATTTATTTATTTTAAATAAATAAATTTTGTAAACAAACCAAGAACAGTATTGCATTTTCTTACACTTTTTGGTATGATATAAAGTGAAGGAATGTACTTACATTCCAAAACGAATCCTTGGTGTAGAAAAAAGGAGAAAATGATGAAAAAACTGTTAGTCTTTATGCTCTTGGCGGCGATTTTTTCGCTCTGCCTCGTAACCGCTTGTACCTCCAATGAAAACGAAGATGCAACCACAACAGCAACGACATCCCCGACAACAACACCCGAGGAAACTCCCACCAACGAGCCCGAAGTTACTTCCACTGAGCCCGAAGTCACTTCTACCGAGCCCGAAGTCACTTCCACCGAGCCCGAAGTTACTTCCACCGAGCCTGAAGAAACTTCTTCTACCGAACCCGAAATCACTCCTCCCGAACCTGCCGAGCTGACGCTGACGACAGTTACCGTTACTACCGGTGAAAACGTCTCCGAGGTTTTCGCAGGCGCTGAGCTCACAAAGTATTTGAACCAAAAAGGCATTGTTGTTGCCGATGGCGGATTCCCGATTCATATTTCTATTGATCCCTCCCTTGAGGAAGGCAGTTTTTTGGTTGAGGCATCCCTTAGCGGAAACGCAGGTATGACCATTAAAGGCGGCGTTGCTCGCGACGTTGTTTATGGCGTTTACAAGTTCCTCGAGAAGTATGCGGGCTTCCGTTACTTCACTCGCGACTTGGAAACCTTTACCGAGGATGACGTTGTCATTACCGAAGGTGTTTTGATGAACTACGTTCCCGTTATTAGCCTGCGCCGCCTGACTTGGCACAGCGTTTATCTTCAAAACGGTGGCTCTTGGTGTTCTAAAAACGGCATTAACAACACCGACGCTGCGCTCACCGAGGAGATGGGCGGTCGAAGCCTCAACTACGGCAGCCTGTATGTTCACACCATTGGTAAACTCTCCGGTACCACCTACCCATACCCCGATTACTGCAGCAACCCCTGCTTGACCGACCCCGAAATTTATGCAACCGTTCTTGCAAACGTTCGCAAGGAGCTGGAAAGCAACCCCGATATCAACATCATCTCCATTTCGCAAACCGACGTTGAGTCTTGGTGCCATTGCCCCAACTGCTCAAAGATAGAAGCGGAAGAAGGCAGCTATTCCGGTGTTTGGATCCGTTTTGTAAACAAGATCGCCGAAGAGCTTGAGGATGAATATCCCAACCTCACCATCGACACCCTCGCATACAAGCACACACAAACACCTCCCAAAATCACAAAGCCTCGTCACAACGTATGCGTTCGCTTGTGCTCCATCACCTGCTGCTTTACCCACGCAATCAATGACCCCAACTGCACAAAGAACAAAAAATTCTGTGAAGACATCATTGCCTGGGGCAAAATCTGTGATAACATCCACATTTGGGATTACACCACAAACTTCCATCACTACATCTCCACCTTTGCAAATCTGTTCACCATCTACGACAATATGCAATTCTTTGCCGAGAACAACGTTGTTTCTATGTTCCCGCAGGGCAACAGCCAAGGCTACTCGGGTGAGTTTGGAGAGCTCCGCACTTACCTCCTCGCCAAGCTGATGTGCGACCCCTATATGAGCCGCGAAGAATACAGCAACCATATGAATGAGTTCCTCAAGGCTTACTACGGTGAAGGCTGGGAATCCATTCGCGCATTCATCGACAAGACCTCCGAGCTTGCCGCCAACGGTGGATACAAGCTCGACGGCAACGAAAACGAAACCAGTGCCGTTTGCGGTCAAGGCATTTACGACCATCCCCTCACCGTCATCACCCGCGGGGAATACCTCGCAAACGAGGCTTACTTTGATGAGCTCTGGGCAAACGCTCTCGCACTTGCCGGCGACAGAGCAGAATTCGTTGAGCGCTCGATGATGCAATGGAGACTTACCAAGCTTTATCTGCACCCCAACGCAGAGGAAGCGCAAAAGCTGATTGACGATGCAAAAGCCGCAGGCGTTGTTTGGAAGGAAGGCAACCCCAACGTCCAAGCCGATTCCGACCTCTCCAAGAGCCCCTATTATTGGAAATACGGCAAATAAAGCATCTTGAATCTTTGTTTTGAAAGGAACACACAAAATGAGTAAGAATAATTCTTTTGGAAGAGTACCGTGGTATTCCTGCATAGCTCTTTTCCTTGCTTTTTGTTTAACTCTCTCCCCCCTTGCTTGGGTCATTTTCTCGCTAAAGGATGACCTGTTCGGCAAACCGACCACACCCACACCCCAAATAACCACACCCAAGGAGACCGTCGCTACCGATCCCGAAGAAACTTCTTCTGTTGAACCCGAAGTTACTTCTACC
>JAZQKM010000015.1:0-2177 GCA_045542155.1 Eubacteriales bacterium | reverse complement strand
AATTGTCTTCCTAAGACCGCTTGGCCTCCGACTTACATTTCTTTTCAATTAAACAATCTGTTTCCCTCTAACGAAAACGTGTTGCATGTTGATGGCCTCGTCGAAAATGACGATGTCGGCATCCTTGCCGGCGTCGAGGGTGCCCTTTGTGGAGCACTTTGCCATTTTGGCGGGCGTTTCGGAAGCCATCTTAACGGCATCTACAAGCGGGATACCTGCGGCAACCATGGTGCGAACCAAGCGGTCGGTGGTAGCAACGCTACCTGCGAATGCCTGTCCGTCGAGCATCCAAGCAACGCCCCGCTCAATGCGGCAAGGAAGTCCGTTATCGAGCTTGCCGAGAACAGTCTCAATACCTTCGGGCATACCCGCACCGCGCATAGCGTCGGTAACGAGAGCAGTTCTATCTGCACCCTTAATCTTGTAAACCATTTGGAGCAATTCGTAAGGCAGATGCATACCGTCGGCAATGATCTCTACGGTGATATCGTCCGAGAGATATGCCGCTTCGATCGCGCCTGCGATACGCATACCGTTGATGCGCTCTACACCCTTCATGCAGGAGTAGAAGTGCGTCATATGCGTGTAGCCGTTCTCTGCGGCTTCCAGCATCTGCTTGCAGTTTGCATCGGTGTGTGCAGCCGCAACGGAGATGCCGCGCGCGGTGAGCGCCTTGGCAAAGGCATATCCTTTGTCACGCTCGGGAGCAACGCTCCAACGCACGATGTCGTCGGTGGCGTTGAGGAATCTTTCATATTCTTCCGGATCGGGATCACGCACGTAGCGAGGATCCTGCGCACCCTTTTGAGAGAGTGCGAAATAGGGGCCTTCCATGTGCAGACCGATGAAATCGGAGCCGAGACGGTCCTTTTCTTTGATCGCCTTGTAGGAACGGAACATTTCGAGCGTTTGTTCAAAATCGCCCGAGGTCGCCGTGGGGCACATAGCAGTGGTGCCGTGCTTTGCATGGAACGCAGCCGCACCCTCGAATGCCTCTTCGGTACCGTCGAGGAAGTCGTATCCGCCGCCGCCGTGCAGATGCAAATCAATAAAGCCAGCCGACACGTAGTTGCCCTTGGCATCAATTACTTGATCGGCTTCTCCAAGCTTTTGGGCGTCACAGGGGCAAAGGATCTTGCCATCGGCAAAATACAATTCGCCCTCGGTGATCTTGCCGTCTTTAATGATGCGGCCGTTGATAATTTTTGTCATCATAACAGCTTTGCTCCGCTGTCGGCATCGCAATACATGGTTGCGTTGTCGTGCAGACGCATAATGGTCGCGGGAACGTCTGCGGTGATGTCAGCCTTAACAGTGTTGTAAACAGCCTCTGCCTTGGTAGCTGCGGGAACGGTGCAGATCATCACCTTTGCCGCGGTCAAGGAAGGAATGGTCAGTGTAAATGCGTGGGTGGGCACGTCATCAAGGGTTGCAAAGCAACCATCGTGTACCTGCTGATTGCGGCAGGTCTCGTCCAGAGGAACGAGTTTAACCTTTTTGGGGTCATTGAAGTCTGCTACCCAAGGATCGTTGAAGGCGATGTGTGCGTTCTCGCCGATGCCGAGAAATACGATATCGGTGGGATACTTGGTCAAAAGCTCGCCGTATCTTTGGCACTCAGCCTCGGGATCGGGATTGTCACCGCCAACGTAGTGAACCTCGCCAAAGGGAAGCTTGCCAAATACGTGCTCATAGAGGTAATAGCCAAAGCTTTCCTTCTTATCCTTGGGGAAGCCAACGTACTCATCCATGTGGAAAGCGCGGCAGCGTGTCCAATCGATGCCGGGCTCTTCAAACAGAGCGGCAAGTGTGTCGTTCTGCGAAGGAGCAGCGGCAAAAATGATGTTTACCCACTCTTGCTTTGCAAGCAGCTCTCGAATGGCGTTTGCACCGTCGCGTGCGGCATCTTGACCTGCAAGTGCGCGGTTTTCAAAAATTCTGACGCAGTTCCCCTTGATGTTTATGATTCTTATGTTTCAGTTTTGCCTCAGCACGACAGAGAACTTTTAAAAAACGGTATTCGTACTGAAAGCACATCTGAATTGCAAAAAATAATTGAAGATTATACCAGTTAATTTTTCAAAACTTTAATTTCTGCGTTTTTAACATAACCATTTAATGTGATTTCAATGATTCCGTTATCACGCATATTAAAATCTGCGTTTTAAGTCGGATCG
>JAZQKM010000014.1:0-4068 GCA_045542155.1 Eubacteriales bacterium | reverse complement strand
CATATTTTGCAGATTGAAGCCCGGGAACTTAGATGCCAGATAAAAGCTTTCACGCGGATAGTCGGCAAGTACCTTGCCCATCACAATTTCGGACTGACCGTCGTGATAGCCCCAAGCGGTATCAAAATAGTTGATACCCTTCTCCATCGCATACGCGACCATTTCGCGCACGGCATCAATATCGATATTTTTTTGATCGTTCTCGCAAACGGGCAATCTCATACACCCCATACCAAGGGCGGAAAGTTGCTTACCTTGAAATTCCTTATAAATCATACAATTTTCCTTTCTGTGCAACCAAACAATAACCTTTTTATCATCAGTATATCACAAAAAAAGCAGGAAGTCAACTCACGCAAAAGATTTAGCAAGTATATAAAATCAAAAACAAGAGAAAATATCCTTACTACAATGGGGGTGAAAAAATGAATTCGATTTGGACACAAACATCAAGGCGTTTGGCGTTTGAGGCACTAAATGGCGTAAAAAGCACCGACGTATTGATTATTGGCGGTGGTATTGCGGGGATTTTATGCGCTTATCAACTCAAGCGCGCAGGCGTGGATTGTATACTTGTGGAAGCCGACGAAATTTGTGGTGGCATTACTCAAAACACCACTGCCAAAATCACGCTCGGCCACGGATTGGTGTATGACAAAATGCTTTGCCGCTTTGGTGAGGAAAAGACAAAGCTTTACGCGGAAGCGCAAAAGAACGCCATTCGGGAATACACTCACCTTTCCAAAAGCGTTGACTGTGACTTTGAAGCGAAGGATTCCTACGTCTATTCCTTGAACAACCGCAAAAAGATTGAAAAAGAGGTAGATGCTCTCAATATTCTCGGCATAGAGGCTACGTTTTCGGAGGCACGCGAGCTTCCCTTTCCTGTTGCAGGAGCTGTACGGGTAAAACATCAGGCACAGTTTCATCCTTTGAAATTCCTATACGAAATTGCAAAGGATTTGCCCATTTACGAGCATACCAAGGTACTCAATCTCATTCCGCATAAGGCGGTCACCAATAACGGTGTCATCACCTTTTTAAAACTGATTGTGGCAACACACTTCCCTATTTACAACAAACACGGTTCTTATTTTCTCAAGCTGTATCAGCATCGCTCTTACGTGGTAGCCCTTGAGGGGGCATCTAAAATGAATGGAATGTACGTTGATGAGCGTGATACGGGACTTTCTTTTCGCAATTACAAAGATTTGCTACTGTTGGGGGGCGGCGGACATCGCACGGGCAAAAAAGGCGGATGTTGGCAAGAACTTGAAGAATTCGCCAAGGAACACTATCCAGGTGCCAAAATTGTGGCAAAATGGGCAACGCAGGACTGTATGACGTTGGACGAAATCCCCTATATTGGACAGTATTCCAAGAGAACACCCGACACTTTTGTGGCAACGGGGTTTAATAAATGGGGTATGACAAATGCAATGGTGGCATCCAAAATTCTTTGTGACCTTGTACAGGGAAAGGAAAATCGCTTTGCCGAAGCTTTTTCACCCTCTCGCTCCATTTTGCGCCCACAGTTGGCAATCAATGCATTGGAGTCGACTATCGGGCTTCTCACGCCTACCACTCCCCGTTGTCCGCACCTTGGGTGCGCTCTCAAATATAACTCTGCCGAGCACACGTGGGATTGTCCCTGCCACGGCTCGCGCTTTGATGAATACGGCAACTTAATTGATAACCCCGCAACCGACGACCACTCCCAAAAAGGATAAAAGCCGAGAACTTCCCCATTCGGGGAGTACATAGGCAAATGCAATAAATCTTGCTCGCAGAGTAAATTTGTCAAAATCTATTGCTTTTTGGAAAAGAATGTGATAAAATAAATATGTATGCGCAAAATGCAAAATTATCCATTCAAAAGGAGAATCATTATGATGCAAACTTTGAAACGCAGTTTGTCGATGTTCATGGTACTTGTTATGCTCGTAGCCTTTGTGCCCGCACTGAGTCTGGGTGCAAGTGCCGCAGAAGTCAACTACAAGTACAGCAGTGACGGCTACATCTACAACTGGGGTACCCGCGGAACGGTTGCCACCTTCCTCTCGCCCAATGCAGAGGATTTCTACGAGGATAACAATACATCCTATAACGAGCTCTCTTCCTTCTCCGGCGGCACCGGCAAGTCCGATGCTCCCAAGAGTGAATTGTACCGTGAGCTGCAAGACTTGATGGAAAGCAATCACAGTTATACAAATTCGTATGGTGCAAACAATAATTTGCTCAAATACACCGATTGTCAAAACGGCGGCGGTAAAATCTCCTCTTTCTATTCCGGCAACGCAATCGGTCCCGATTGGGTTAGTGGCGGTTCTGCTTGGAACAAAGAACACACATGGCCCAACAGTAAGGGCCTTGGCGGCAGTGATGAAGATGACGTCATGATGATTCGCCCCACCTCTTCCAGCGAAAACTCTTCCCGCGGCAACACCGCCTACGGTCAGAGCAGTGGCTATTACGATCCCAACAGGGAATCTAAAGGCGCTTATAATCTTCACGGCGACGTAGCCCGTATCTTTTTGTACGTTTACGTTCGTTGGGGCAATACCTCTTATGCTTGGGGAACCGGCGGTGTAATGGAAAGCGTTGACGTTCTGCTTGCTTGGATGGAAGAAGACCCCGTTGACACTTGGGAGCTTGGCCGTAACGACTCTGTTGAGTCTATCACGGGCACACGTAACGTATTCGTTGACTATCCCGAGCTTGCATTCCTTCTCTTTGGCGAAGAGGTTCCCGCAGATATGCAAACGCCCTCTAGCGCAAACGCAAGCTGCGGTCATAACAACTACGGTTCCGGAGTTGTAACCGCTCCCACCTGCACAGAGAGAGGCTTTACTACCTACACCTGCAAGACCGCAGGCTGCGGCTCCACCTATAAGACCGACTTTGTAGCGGCTAAGGGCCATGCCTATACCAACGACGTTTGCTCGGTTTGCGGCGAAGCAAAGCCCGCAGAACCCGTAAAGCCTACCTACACGACCACCCCCGAGATTGGCAAGGCTTATAAGCTTGGACTCTTCTCCACAACAGAATATTTCTTTACGGGTTCTATGGTGAGCACGTATTATGGAGCAAGCGATACCGACTATGCCAAAGGAGTAGACGTATATCTCGAACAAGCTAATGGTGGCTATTATTTGTATTTTAAGAATAGTAGCGGACAAAAGCAATACATCAATATAGTTGCCAGCAATGACTTCCGCAACTTCTCCTATTCCTCTACGGCTACCTCCGTATTTGTTTGGGACACCGCAAAAAACACACTGAAAACTACCGTTGCAGGTGAATACTGCTACATTGGTAACTATGGCACCTATTCGTCTATGAACGGTTTAAAAGAATCCAACCTAAAAGATACCGACTACCTCGCTCGCCTCTACACAACGGACGGCGAGAGCGGCAGCAATCCTTCGGATACCCCCTCTACCCCTCCCGAAGAGACCACCCCCAACACTCCCGATACTCCCAATCCCCCCGATATCCCTGTCGGCGGATCCGTAACCGCAAGCAAAACAGTTGCAGATCTGATTGCCGAGTACGGTTGGACAAGTTCCACTACAAAGCAGGAATTTAAGCTTGATGCTAACGTAACCGTTAAAATCAACGGCGGTGAACACTCCGGCAAGGCATACGAGAGTAACCATATTCGTATCTACTCGACCGATTCCCCTGCAGGAACCGTTACCATTTCTCTTGCAGATGGCTATGAACTTGTTTCCATTAAAATTTCTACTCAAACCGGTACCTATGCCCACCTTTGCATTGACGGTACTACCACTGATATCTGCAATCAAACCGTTCTTGTTTCCGGTTCTTCCGTTGTTCTAAATTCCGTAAGGAATGGCTCTAACGGTAAGCAGGTTCGTATTACTGCTATTGAAGTGGTTTACAACAACCCCGCCGCAGCTCCGGATATCCCTGAAGTCACCCCTCCCGAGCCCGAGGTTACCAATCCCGAGCCCGAGGTTACCAATCCTGAGCCCGAGGTTACCAATCCCGAGCCCGAGGTTACCAATCCCGGGCCCGAGGTTACCAATCCCGAGCCCGAGGTTA
>JAZQKM010000013.1:0-4952 GCA_045542155.1 Eubacteriales bacterium | reverse complement strand
GAGTTGTGCCGAAAGCTGTTCGTATGCGATAAGAATCTCGCGGAAATTGGAAAGATACTCTTCTTTTTTGGAAAGGATCCTTGCACATTGCTCTTCACAAAGGAAAAGCTGTTTTCCAATAAGCGCAACATCGGCAAATAGTTGATGTGTTTGATCGTTAGCATTGGCATCACTATTATCGAGCAATTCTAATTGCTTGTCAGTAAAGTTTTTTTGTGCGAGAAGGAACTGGTATTGGCTTGGCGTGGCGCTGGACGCCGAGGCTTCATCGTAAAGAAGGCGGATCTCATCTTTGAGACAAGGAAGAGTTCCATTCATCAATCCGAGCTCAAGAGAATTCATCCAGATGGACTCCTTTCCACCGTCGTAATCTACAACGTAGTCGATAGGCCAGTCGTGTCCAGCGCTGGCAGCCTCCGTCGAAGCACCCCAAATATAGTAAGTGCGCATTTTGTCGTCGTGTTTGCGTTGGACGCTTAATTTACTATGGGCTGTAAGAGTGCTTGCCATCTGAGAATCATATCCCCGCTTTTGCAATTCCAATCCTTCTTTTTGAAGTTCAAGGCTCTGTGCTTGCAATTCATATGCCTGTTTCTGAGAGGATAACATCTCTTTCTGCAAAACCATCGAGCGATAGCTATACGCATCACTTGAAGGAAGTAGCAGCTCGTGTTCGGTAAAAGATCTTTTGCCGAAGAGGGACCAGGAGGGAGACACAATCGTTTCGCTTATCTCGCCCGTTGCAGGATCAATGATCACATAATCTTCAAGCACCTTCTTGTAATTTTTTACCTGCTCCTCAAGTTGTTTTTCTTCATCCGCGCGCTCTTCAAAGAGGGGAAGATTTTGGATGCCGGTTAGTCGCATGGAGGCTTCCCACCCCATAGAGGAGCGAAGCTCGCGGGTAACTTCGCAGTCGCGATAGGTTAATTTCCCTTCTGCGTTCACCGAGACATAAGAATCGGAAACATACTTTCGCTCCCCATTGTTCATGTAATAGAAGTACTCTTCAAAGCCATGGTGGTAGCCGTTCCCGTCGGTATAAACGTAATCAAAATCCGAAAGGCGAGATTTGTCGTCTGCGGTCGCACGACTTAAAAAGTCCGTGTATTTGACCAAATGCTCGTCCACGTTCAAACGGAAGCCGTTGCCATAGGCACTATTGCTCTCATCAGGATTAAAAATGTGAGAGACCGAAACACCAAGCGGGGAACAGTTGGAGGCCGTGTCTCCAAAGGCAGTCATAACGTAACCGGTACGAAGCGTCAGCGATGCCGATGTGCCTGCGGGTGTGGGAAGCTCTACGGTTGCAGGGGTGTAATCACTGTCAATCAGGTATGTTACTTCAATATAAGGTTCGTAAAGACTACCCAAGCCAAAAAATTCACTTGACAAATATGGACCTTTGGAAGGATAAAGTTGGAGACTGTCATTATTGGCAAGGAGAGCTTTCAAATCGAGCTTCACCGTAACCCCATTGGCGTTGATGATCGATCCGTTGGCAAAAAAGCGATGATTACTGTTTGTAGAATGCAGGATAAGATGCATAGAAATTGGCTTTTTATCCTTTAAGAAATCCGACAAACCGGGAAACGAAAAAACAGCATACCTATCGGTGTCGTCGTCATGACTTACCGTAATCATATCATCATGGATGATTCTTTCCTCAAACTCCGTGCCAGAGGAACAAAAGTTTCTCACATATTGAGTGCATTGAATAAGGTTGCTCGTCTCTTCTACACTGTCATTGCTATGAATGATCAACTGCGGGTCGATGGTAATGGGGAAAGCGCGGTAGCTGTCATTGATCCAAGTGCTGTCCGCAACGACGGCAAAGGAGTATTTTCCTGCCGCAGATTCTTCAAGCTCGTACCATACGTCGTCCGAGCGCGCGCCATCGGCATCCGTCATAAAGGGTGCCGGAATGGAAAACAGCGGCTTTGCATCTGCGCTCGTCTTGGGTTCATAGAGTTCGAGTGCGCCGTTGTCATCACTCACCCGGACGGAAAGCTCGCCCGTGCGCAAGAGAAAGGTGTAACGGTATTCGTCTCTCTTTTCCTTGACGATGATATTCTCTTTGATTCCCTTTTTGTCAAGAATGTACTCAAGATCGGTTGCGGTGTCAACATTCTCATATGTGAAGCATTCGCTTTCTTTGCGCTCAGATCTTTTCAGTGCGACGCGCGGACGTTTTTTCTTTGCGCCGTCCTCCTCATTGGACGGATTCGGGACATACTCCCAGGCGACAGTGTGAGCACCGTCCGAGAGCAAGACCTTCTTGCCGCGGCGCGGCTTGAACACGGTGGCGGTATAGCCGCCGAGATTCGTTTCAAAGCACCCATCTTTTTCGGTGCTTGTCATGGCACTCGCATACCCGTTGCCGTTTTCGTCATCAAAACGACCGGCTGCGCGCGAGTGAAGTCGCATATGCATGGCACCGTTTTGGGGCTTTTTGTGGGATACAAATGTCCCTGTTTTGGTTGCCTCGGAAAGAGGCTTGTTAAAATCATTGTTTTTCATAAAAAATTCCTTTCTTTTCTTTTTTTTTGAATGATTATGCGTCATCTGCGAGGGAGACGATGCGATCTTCATCGAAAATGCTAAAAAGCGAAGCATTGTTTTCGTCTGCTTCTTTCAGCGCGTTTCCCCATGGGATGATACAGTTATCCTTGACGGTGTGGACCCCGCTTCGAGCGAAAATGCCGCAACTCGTGGCGTTTTTGATAATGTTGTCCTTGATAATGCACTGCGTACCCGACATGGCATAAATGCCGCATCCGCTGATGGTATAGGGGGGCTCGATGAGTGCCGCGATCAAGTTATCCGTAACCGAAAGATAAGAGCCGTAAAGATCTAAAATGCGGGCATTTCTTGCGGTTGTGGTGATAATGTTGCTTTGAATGAGAGCGTTATCTCCTCGGCAGATAAGACTGCTTCCCCAAACCGTGTGCGTGGAGAGGATCTTATTACCCACGATCTTGGCGAAATCGGCGTTGTTTTCAAGCCCGACGCATCGTCCCGCCCACTCGCCGATCAGATTGTTGTCGGAGAGAAGGGTATACATTCCCTCGTTGATAAATCCAAAGGCGTGCGCCTGTTCTTTTTTCTTAGCAATGTTGTGCATAGCGTTCGCCTTGATGTTGTTGCCGACAAATCTGCCGAAGCGGCCGTTTGTATAAACACCGATTGCTTTTTGCTTTTCTCCTGCGCCGCGCATGGTGGCATAAATGAAGTTGTTTTGCACGGAAATGCTGTTGGCGAGGCGGTTATACAGACCGTATACGGTGGATGCGCGCGCAACGGTTTCAGGGTCGCAAGTAAGTTTGAGCGTGGAGCCTGTGAGCATAAGGTTGTCGGCAGGCGTGGTGAGGTGTGTGTTGAGATCGCCATCGTTGTAAATACCGAAGAGATTTGCTTGGGCGGTGCTTGTTACCTCAATGTGGCAGTTTTCAATTCGAAGGCCGAGCGCGGTGTTGTAGATGGCGAAAAAATTTTGCCCGGAGTGGGTGGTATGCGTGAGCCGGACGCGAATCGTCAGATTTCGCAGGCAAACATTTTCCGCTTCTGTGTGAATGCGGAAAAGACAAAGACTTTTTGCGTCAAGTGTGTCTGTTTCGAGCGTAAGAACGGCACCTGCGCCGTCAATAATGAGTCCCGGACGGTGAATGTCGATCATACCGTTTAGAGTTGAATTTTTTCCAAAATGGATGCGCTTCCGTTCGGAGTCTTGAAGACAGATATCGCCTTCAAGCTTCACATAGCGGGAGGTTGTAGCATCGTTGATCTGAGATAAAATGTTTTTCATAAAATTCCTTTCTGCCGCATCCGCGGCGTTGTTTTTTCGGGGGGAGCTTCCCCCGGTTTTTAAGGTTTAAGTATCTTTGATAGCTTTTCGGTTTGACAGCGGTTAAGAATGCTTCGCGGCAGAGAGGTGATGGAGCTCTCCTGCAAGAAGGACAAGTATTTCGTTCAAGGAGCGAATTTCGTTCTGAACCCCTTTCATCATGGCAATCTCACGTTCAAGGTGCTCTAATCGCTCTTCGTGCCGCGCAAGTACAATCTCGGTTTTTTTGAAAACACTCCCGCCTTTGGCTTTAAGGGCCGAAAGAACAGCTTCCTTGACTTTGGCGTAGCAGTCCCCGATCGGCTGGGCAGTAGATATGAGAACACCGTCGTTTTTAAGGCAGATCTCGCGATATTTACTGCGCAAACTCTCTTGTAGGGCAATATCGATGTGGCCATTCCTTTCGTAGGGGCGGCTTCGCACACGGGAAAGAGCAACCTCAACGGGAGCATCCAGGAAAAAGGCAATGTCAGGGCGAGGGATAGCTTTTGAAATTTCATAGATGCATCCGTCGCCTGTGTACCCACGTGCGCGGAGGTTGGCAAGCCAAGTATAAAAATAACCGTCGCAGAGCACGATCTTTCCTTCTTGGAGCTTGGGAAGAATCACGCGATTGCTATGTTCGAGCATATCCTTTGCAGCAAGCAAAGAAAGATTAGGGCGATCGCTTTTGCTGTACCTGAGGGGATCCGTGTAGGGTAGGAAAGCTTCAAACGCTTTCACGAAAGCGGTAGGTTGTTCGGTCAAAAAAGGTTCGTATTCAGCGAGTTCTTCACTGATGTAACGGATCATACTGCTTTTTCCGCAACCGTCAAGACCGCAGAAGGTGATCAAAAGCCCCGGGGCAGTGTGATAAGGCATGGACAATTTATACATGCTCCGACACCTCCTCAAGGACAGCAAAGCGGTCCTTCCCGGAAAACTGTGTCGCTTTCTTGTCCGGGCAGAGCTCACAGACATCGGGTTTGCTGTTACAAGACTCCGTTTCTTGCAAAAAATGCTGTGCCAAATAATCGTCAGGATCATACAAAAGCTCCTTCGGATGGCTTGGGGATGGGGGCGAGGCTTTTTCTTGGGATGGGGATGCTATGGGTGGGGAGAGGGAGTG
>JAZQKM010000012.1:0-4976 GCA_045542155.1 Eubacteriales bacterium | reverse complement strand
GCACTCTCGAGGACGTTGCTGATGTGGCTGCGGTTGCGTCTGCCGGTCTCGCAAGCATCCAAAAAGTCGGAGTCTTCTCTGTAGTACATATCCGGAATGTCGAATTCGGGGCGTTCTTCGGTCAGGTCATCCTTAAAGAAGGTGAAGTGTCCGCAATAGTCAAGTCTGACACCGCCCTTATCGCCAAGGAAGTCGATGTAAGTATCTTTCTTTGCAATGTTTTGTGCCCACGCACCGTTGAAGGAGATGGATGCCTTGTCGGTACGGATGAAGCCGGTAACGAAGTCGTCAACGTCGTTCACGCCGGTCTCGAGGTTCTTGGTCTCCTCTGCCCACATGCCGGTGTACTTATACGCCTTCATATCCTTTGCCATTTCGGAGTAGGTGTTGGCACTAACGGTTTTGAGCTCGGCGCCGCCGAGGATGTAAAGGATGAGGTCGAGGTAGTGAACGCCCCAGTCGATGAGGACGCCGCCGCCCGACTCTGCCTTGTTGGTAAAGGAGCCACCAAGACCGGGGATGCTACGGTGAGCGCGGAAAGAGCAGTAAACGTGATAGATGTTACCGAGCTCGCCTCTCTTGTTCATTTCAGCAATGCGGCAAACCGACTCTTGGAAACGGTTGCACACACCGATGTTGAGCAGCTTGCCCTGCTTTTCGGCTTCGTCTGCCATCTCCTTGGAGAGTGCATAGTTAACAGTGATGGGCTTTTCGCACATAACGTTCTTGCCTGCCCTCAGCGCATCCATTGTGATAACGTAGTGCGCATAGTTGGGGGTAAGAACGAATACGGTTTGGACCTCGGGGTCAGCCAAAGTGATTTTGTAATCGGTAATGGCTTGTTCCGCACCGTACTTTTCAACTACGGCGTTTGCCTTTTCGATAAGCAGGTCGCACGCATATTTGATGCGCACGTCTTCCATTTTGGAAAGTGCCGGCAGATGTGCGAAGTTTGCAATTCTACCGCATCCGATAATGGCAATGATCTTTTGCATGGTTTTAGTTCTCCTTTATTATTTTTCTCAAATAATTTGCTGCAAGGGTAATATCGTCGGCAGGGGTTGCTCCCGCTTCACGCTCGATTGTAAGGAAGCCGCGATAACCAATATCCTCAAGAGCCTTGAGGTAGGCTGCAAAATCAACGCTTCCCTCTCCCAAGGGTGTTTCGCGGAAGGCAGTAATGCCTGCCATATCCTCGGGCATGGGAATTACCCGATAGATATATTCGGGATTGGTACGTTTGAGCATAACGCCGTCCTTTGCGTGGGTGTGGACGATATATTTCTTCAAACGGTGAACGGCCTTTGCGGGATCATCTCCCGTAACCATAACGAGGTTTGCGGGGTCGAGGTTAACACCAACGCCGCAGGAGCCGAGCGAATCGAGGAAATCACCGAGAACCGCCGAGGTCTCGGGGCCGGTCTCAACCGCAAAATGAGCATTTACGCTATCTGCATACTGTGCCAGCTCGAAGCAGGCCTCTTGCATAATCTTGTAACGCTCCGAGGTTTTATCCTCGGGAACCACGCCGATGTGAGTGGTAACGATGTTCGTTTCCATTTCCAAGGCAAGGTCAACCACTCTCTTGGAGCGTTCTACGTAGATTTTATTGGATTCGGCGCTCATAAAGCCGTGACCGAAATCTCCGCAAATAGCGGAAAACTTAACACCGTTATCTTTTGCAAAATTCAAAAGCTCGCGACGGCGCTCAGCCGTGAATTTTTCGGGAACAAAATCGCCTCTGGTGCCGTACATTTGGATACCGTCAAGACCGAGCTTGCTTGCCTCTTGGATTGCCTCGTGAATCTCCTTGCGGAAGGATTCAACGACAACACCGATGGGAAACTGATACATAGGAGCCTCCTTATGCGCGCGTATATGCTCTTATGCGTACGTGAGCGCGCGCGAGTTTAGTCGTAGATAACTTATTATAGCACAACTTACATCATTTGTCTATACCTTTTTTGGATTTTTGTGCACATTTTTCTTCTTTTTTATTAACTTTCAAATACTTTTCAAAGTTCGTTCACAAAGCGTTCTGCAAAAAAGCCCAAATTGAGAAATTTTAACAAAATTCAGCAAATGCCGACAGTTTGCTTTCACATTTCTTCCCTTTCGTCATAATATGATAACAGAGGAGCAAAAAAGATGCTTCTTGAGCGATTTTATGGAGGAACGACTATGAATAACTGTTTTTGCAATCTGTTTGACAACAGCACTCTTTGGTTGATCATCATTGCCATCATTCTGCTTTCCTGCTGCTGCGGCCATTGCTGATATGACTGCATAGTCCCGGGGGGACCGTGCTTTTTTGCACGGTGCCCCCGGGGCTTTTTTCATATTCTCTTATCGCGCTTCATAGAATATAGCGCAACAGAAAACGGTTTTGCTCGGTTAGATACTCTTCAGTTCTGCAAGACAATCTGCGCAGACGCGCTTGTTCTTATAAAGGGTGATACCATCAACTTTTGTGCAGAACACGCAGGAAGGCTCGTATTTTTGCAGAATGATGCGCCCCTCGTCGGTAAAAATCTCCAATGCGTCGCGTACGTTGATGTCCATACTCTGGCGAATTTCGGCAGGCAGAACAATTCTGCCAAGCTCGTCTACTTTTCTGACCATTCCGGTTGATTTCATAACGTAATCCTCTTTTCGTGGTATTTTGGCACCGTTTGACGGTGCTCGACCTTTTTCGCAAAGACTATTATATACCTTTTTTCATTTTTTGTCAAGTCTTTTTTCATTTTTGCACTTTTCACCAAAAACACGGAGGTCATATGCTCGGTAAAATTTTTGGAGTGCTTTGTGCGCTCTCATTGCTTTTTGGCACACTTTGCGGCAATCTTACAGAGGTCGCATCTGCCATTCCGGACGGTGCGGCAAAAGCCGTAGAGGTCACCCTCACCCTGCTTGGTATGATGTGCCTTTGGAGCGGTGTTATGCAGGTGTTGTTAGATGCTGGTATCATCAAAAAGATTTCGCGCATTTTTGCGCCTTTTTTGCGACACGTGTTTCCAAAAGCGCATCAAACGGGTGAAGGCTATGAGGAAATTTGCGCCACCCTAAGTGCCAATTTTTTAGGAGTTGGAAACGCGGCAACTCCGTTTGCTTTGTGCGCAATGCAGAAAATGCAACGGCACAATCCGCACCCCGATACCGCAGATAATGAGCAAATCACTTTAGCGGTTTTGAGCACGGCATCCCTCACTCTTGTACCTGCAAATCTGTTGGCTCTGCGTCGCGCGGCAGGCTCGCAAAACCCCTTTTCAATTATGATTCCCGTATGGATCACTTCCCTGTTTTGCGTAGCATTCGCTCTGCTTTTAACCTCATTTTTACGCATACGTAAGCGTTTTTCGCGCACACGTCATTCAAAAAAGCATGATTGATATACTCTCGGCTCTCCCGATGCCACTCGTTCTCGCCACAGTGGGAATCATCCTTTTGTTTGGCAAGCGAAACGGCTTTGATTCCTTCCTTACGGGGGCGCGGCAGGGGCTTCAAACAGCGGTGCAGCTTCTGCCAACACTCTGCGCTCTGATTGTAGCAGTTTCCATGTTAAATGCATCGGGAGCAATAGAATTACTATCAAAGCTTCTCTCTCCTCTTGCCAATGCCATCGGTGTCCCGTCCGATATTTTGCCGCTGTTGCTCACACGTCCTTTTTCAGGGAGTGCCTCAACCGCTTCCTTTGTTGAACTTTTGGAAAACGTTGGCGCGGATAGCTTTGCAGGACTTTGCGCATCGGTCATTTTTGCCACCTCTGACACGATGGTCTACATCATTTCGGTTTATTTTTCGTCGGTAAACCTCAAACGCTCGGGGGCTACCCTTCCGATTGCCACTGCCGTTATGCTTTTTTGCATCTTTTTTTCCTGTTTTTTGTGCCGCATTTGGTTTTTTTAAAGCAGAACAGTCAAATACTTTTGCAAAGACGAAAACGGAGGATGGATGAAAATGATAAAGGGTGCACGCAAGCAAATGATCGTTGTTCGCACGGGCAACAGTCGCTATTTTGATGAAGCTTACTTTGTGCTCCGCGAAGATGCACAAAAGGAACGCCAAAAAAGCATGGATATTTTGAAGGAAGCAAACCGTATTTTGTCGGAAATTACTTCCGACAGCTCCCCGACTACCAAAAAGCAAAACCGCCAGTGGTTCTTTTTTGGCATAGGTGGACTTTGCGGTGCCGTTTTCAGTATAATCGTGACGCTTTTGATTCTTTAACGTCGAAAGTTTTTAACAGATTTCTCTTGACTTTATATCATTTATATGATATAATATGCAAGTCGATATGTGACCGTTTTGTTCATCCGCCCGACGGCGTTTGCGTGCGGCGGATGCTTTTTTGAATTTGAGGAATGCCTTGATCGACTGAGATGTGCGTGGTCTTTGTCGGGTACAAGGTCTCCTTTTGTTGCGTTTTTTTACAAAATGCTCCCAAAAACGGTGTTTTTGACAATTCATTTTTTGCATATTCTCTCCTAAACGGAGAACATTCTAAAGAAAGGAACTCTCATATTTACAATGCCAAGAAAACAGAAAAAAGGAGCTGTGGCAGGTAAAATTCGCATCGTCGCCTTGGGCGGACTCGGCGAGATCGGCAAAAACATGACCGTTATCGAATATAACGATGATATGGTCGTAATCGATTGCGGTCTCGGATTCCCCGAGGATGACATGCCGGGTATTGATCTTGTCATTCAAGATATCTCCTATTTGGAAGCCAACAAGGATCGCTTGCGTGCTATCCTTTTGACGCACGGGCATGAGGATCACATCGGTGCAATTCCCTATTTGTTACGCACCATCAACGCTCCCGTTTACGGCACACCGCTCACGCTTGGAATCATTCGATACAAGCTCGAGGAGCACGTGCTGCCTTGGAAAGCCGATTTGCGTGTGGTAAACGCAGGAGATACGGTAAAATTGGGCAACATTGTTGCGGAATTCATTCACGTCAACCACTCCATTGC
>JAZQKM010000011.1:0-3631 GCA_045542155.1 Eubacteriales bacterium | reverse complement strand
CCGATGACGCTCGGACATCTTGAACTGATCAAAACGGTTGCCAAGCGTTACGACGAGGTTGTGGTGGCAGTGATGGTCAACCGCTCCAAAAAATATCTGTTCGATATGCAAACGCGTGTGGCTGTTGCCGAGGAAACTGTTAAAGAACTCCCCAACGTGCGTGTGATTGCCGAGAGCGGAATGCTTATCGATCTCTTTGACCGTCTCGGAGCAGATGCCGTCTGCAAGGGATGGAGAAATCAGCACGATTATGATTACGAATTGCATATGGCAGATTGGAACTCCTCGCACAATCCGCGCTTCCGCACCGAAATGATACGCGCCAAGAGCGCGGTTGAGCACATCAGCTCCACCGAGGTGCGCCGCCGATTGGCAGAGGGCGAGCCCCTTGAAGGCATCGTTCACCCCGATGTGGAGCATTTGATCTTTGCACGCTTTATTGAAAACGGAGGTACTTGATTATGGATTTTAAGAACATACGCCGCGGCTTTTCTCGCGCAACCTTGACCATTGCAGGAGTTGGCGCTTTGATAGGCCTTCTTCTCATCGTCATTCCCGTAGGCTTTTTGATTGACGTTGTCTTTTTTATTATGGGTATTGCAACTATTGCTGTCAGTTTGCCCGCACTTTTTTCCTTGCTTCCGCTCCGTCATACGAGCGTGGGGAAGGTGAGTTTGATAAGCACTGCGCTAATGGTGATTGCAGGATTCTTGATGCTCTTTTGGCACAGCAGTGTCTTGCTTATTGTTGTGGGCGTTGTGATGGTCGTACAGCCCATTCTCGCTATCGCGAGCGACAGTGACCGTCAAGCAAGACTCAAAGCGGAATTGCCCAAGCTTATTATCGGTGTCATTCTTGTGGTGCTCGGCCCTGCAAACGCCATTGACATTCTCTTTGATGTTGCAGGTGTGGGACTTATCGTGCTCAGCATCCTTTATTTGCTTTGGTCGTATAGAATCGTTAAAAAGGCCCAAAACATCACGGGCAACCGCATTTTTGTGGATACCGACGGAAACGGCACGATTGATACCATCTATGTTGACACCGACGGTAACGGCGAAGCCGACACCGCAACCAATTATCGCGAAAAGAAATGAACAGATATCAAAAATTAGCCTCTAACACCGTCATCCTTGGTATTGGAACGTTTGGCTCAAAATTGCTCGTCTTTCTTTTAATGCCACTCTATACGGCGTGGTTGACCACCGCCGAATACGGAGCAGCAGAAATGATCTCGGGCATTGCCAATTTCCTTATTCCCATTGCTTGTGTCGGTGTCAGCACAGGCATTTTTCGCTTTGCGGCAGAGCGAGAAGCCGACCAAAAAAACGTTTTTTCTTCGTCCGTTGCCTTATTAGGCCTTGGACTTGGCGGCTTTCTGCTCCTCTCACCGCTCCTCTTTTTCATTCCGTATTGCAGACCGTATGTGTGGTTGGTCGTCCTTTATGTCTTTTTTGCAGACCTGCAAGCAGTTTGCGCACAGTATCTGCGTGCCATTGACCGCACAACGCTTTTTGCGGGGCAGGGGATTCTCAACACCGCTTTGACCATTGCCTGCAATGTGTTGTTCTTGTTTGTGCTTGGAATGGGTGTCGAGGGATATATCCTCTCGGTTATCGTTGGCAACCTGCTCACAACCGTCTTTATCGTCTTTCGTGCAAAGTTGTGGCGTGTGTTCTCTTTTGGATGCATCGACCGCAGATTGATGAAAGACCTGCTCCGCTTCAGCCTGCCGATGATTCCCACCACGCTTTGCTGGCTTATCACCGACCTCTCCGACCGCGCAATGGTCACCTACTTTTGGGGAGAGAGTGTGAACGGTGTTTATGCAGCCGCATATAAAATTCCTACCATCGTCAACCTCGTGGCGGGTATTTTCTTGCAGGCGTGGCAGTTTTCTGCCGTGAACGAAGAAAAGGACGAGACGGTTTGCTCGCATTTCTATTCAAAGGTTTGGCAAGCATATTTGTCGGTCATTATGATTGGCGCGTCAGGTCTTATTCTTTTCTCGCGATTCTTGACAAAATTGCTTCTCAACGTCACTTTTTTTGAGGCGTGGAGATATATGCCCACACTCCTTTGCGCCGTAGCGTTTGAAACGCTCGTTTCTTTCCTTGCAAGCGTTTATCTTGTGAGAAAAAAGAGCAGTCATTCCTTTGTAACGGCTCTCGTCGGAGCACTTGCAAATATCGCGCTCAACCTGTGGCTCATTCCTACCATAGGTGCGCTCGGCGCGGCGATTGCAACCCTTGCAAGCTACGCTCTGGTGCTTGTTTTGCGTCTTGTGGATGCTCCGCGTATCATTCCGTTCAAACTTTGCTTGCCCCGTCTTTGCATTAGCTCCGCATTGCTCCTCGGCGCGGCGGCAATTATGACACTCGACGTCACAGGTCGCATCTGGTGGACACTTCTGTGCACCGTTGCCATCTTCGCTCTCAATGCCCCCGCGCTCCTGAAAGGTCTGCGCGCGATTGTTGCGAAGAGGATGAAATAACAACACACCTTTGAATATCCAAACAGGAGAATAAAATGGACTTATCGGTTTACTATGAAGAATACGCATCGGTTTTTAGGATTGCAACTTTTGTTATGTGTTTGACAATATTTGCCGTTTTGTTCATTGGCATTCGTAATATTCGCGATAAAACGCAATCGGTTAAAGAAAAAGTAGTCTGTGGTGTGATGTTGCTTATTATTTTGGTATTCGTTGCCACGCGTTACTGTTTTGGCGGTATTATGTGCCAAATGGATGTCAGTCAAAGAACGATATTTGGTCACCAAGGCGAATTTGAAATTGTAGAAATCAAAAACGGAATCTACAACAAAGCCGTATTTTTGATTGATGGCAAAGAAGTAGAGTTGAATTATTATGAGGATGATAACTATGACTTTGAAAGTATAAAACCAGGCAAATACAAGGGCGAAATCGTTTACGCGCAACACGCCAAACAGATTTTGCATATTGATTTTGAATAAAAATTTCAACCCAAATGCAGGGCGACCACCGGTCGCCCTTTTTGCGCCAATCAACTTTGTTAGCGGATAGGGGTGGTGGTCCCTAGCCGCTTGCGGCAGCAAAAGCGAGCGATGCGCTCGCGTCGACTGTCCGTCCGAAAACTAACAAATTGATTTCAATATTTGTTGTGTGAAAGTTTTGAGGGGGAGTGGGGGAACTTTTTCAAAAGTTCCCCCGCAAATATTTTCATTATATATTGACAATCTCAATTTTTTGTGATACAATAACTTGAAACACAATGAAAAAGAGGAGTACGCAGACCTTTTGCGCGCAGAGAGAGGGCGGTTGGTGCAAGCCCTTGGCGAAGGATGCGGAAGTCACTTTGGAGTGGTGTCGGGGAAGGGGAGCGAAATTTTTGCTTCTTGTGTAGTCGGCAACGGGTTCCGCCGTTATAGGAGTTGAGTGTGTATCCGCGCGCCTTTTTGGCATGGATGCAAAGTCAGGTGGTACCGCGTGCTTCCACGTCCTGATGATGGACGGGGAGGCTTTTTATTTTTGTTTTGAGAAAGGAGAGAAAAGGTGAGCGGCTTTGAGAACGTACAATTTCATGGTCAATTCCGCAGCTATCAGCAGCGTGTTTTAGACCGCGCTGACAGATATATTGCCGATGGAAAA
>JAZQKM010000010.1:0-3247 GCA_045542155.1 Eubacteriales bacterium | reverse complement strand
CAAATGATGTTGGCTTCGCCAATGATGACGGCTTTGCCTGGTGATGTGTGGCTTCGCCACATTTTGAGGCAAACATCACATCATTGCGAAACGAAGTGGAGCAACATCATTTTGAGCGAAGCGAAAAACATCATATCGCCGTAAGGCGATGCTTCATTTAGTTTGAATATATCGCCTCACGTGCGAGGCGAAGCCGAGCCGTGGCGAATTTGTATTTTTGCTTGCAAAATTTCAAAATCCGTGTTATAATGCAATTACAATATTGAACATATCAAAGGAAGCTCTATGAAACTGTACGCCCCCACTTACTATAAAAACTTCAAATGCATTGCCGATGCGTGTGAGCACAGCTGCTGCATCGGGTGGGAAATTGATATTGACGAGCATACCCTCGAAAAATACAAAATGCTTGACTGCTCTTACGGCTCTGCCATTCGTGATAGCATTTCGATGAAAGAGACTCCGCATTTTCAGCTTGCCGAGGGCGATAGATGCCCCCATCTTGACGAGCGTGGACTTTGCAAAATTATTCTTGGCGTGGGCGAGGACTATCTTTGCGACATCTGCCGCGAGCATCCTCGGTTTTACAATTTTACAAGTGTTGCTGAGGCAGGTGTTGGAATGTCTTGCCCCGAGGCTGCAAGGCTGATTCTTTCGTCTCCCGACTACGCGTCAATGGAAGAGATTGGCGAATTGGATGCCGCGCCCGATGACGTTCTCTTCGACGGTCGCGCGGAGCGCACGAAAGTGTATGATATCTTGCAAGAAAACGATTATACAGACGCGCTTTCGCAAGTATATCGCGCGTATTCCATCGATGTGGGAGAGGACAACCAATGGTTGAAAATCATTGATTCGTTGGAGTATCTCAATGCCGAGCACAAGCAATTATTTATGCAATATTCGTCAAAGCTTCGCCCCGAGGGAAAAGATGAATATTTGAAACGCTTTTTGGCGTATTTTATCTACCGTCACTGCACAGAAGCCATTGACGAGGACGATTTTGCCGTCCGCTTGGCATTTTGTCTATTCTGTGAGCGACTGTTTGCTTCTTTGATATGCTTCCAAAGGGCAGAAACGCTACAAGAAATTGCAACCTTAGCAAGCGTCCTCTCCGAGGAGATTGAATATAGCGACGAGAACACGTGGGCGCTGATGAGGTAAGAAATTTTATTTGCAAAAAATCAATCTTGTGTTACAATGATGATATGAATTCATAAAAAGGAGATTTATGCTATGACGCCGAAGGAACAATGCGAAATTTTGCTTGATAAATTGCTCCCGTTTGCGGAAAATCAAATGAAGAAATACCGAGAATTTTATCCGTTTGCCGCAGTCCTTCTGCAAGATGATTCTGTGCAACTGACCGCAAGCTATGATGGGAACGAGCATCCCGAACCCAAAGCCGTTCTTGAGGATCTGAAGCAGATTCACAAAAAGCTCGCCACAGAGGGAACAATCAAAGCCAGCGGCATTGTTTGGAATGCGGGCATGGCTACACCGGATGGAAAATCCACCGACGCGATTATCGTCAGCTTGGAGCACAAGGACGATTATTCCGTCATTGTAGGTGAGCCCTATAAAATCAGCTTTTTCAAAAAGGTGAGCTTTGGCAACCTCTTTGCTATGGAAGGGAAGCACGATATTTTTTGAGCACCGATCAAGAGCACATATCGCAAAATAAGGATAAAACCGCCCATCATTTTGGTGGGCGTTTTATCTTTCTTCTGAATTTTTTTCAAAAAAGCAACAAAACATCTTTACATTTTTGTGTGGGCGTGTTACAATAAAATAAAGAATTATAATTTACTATAAGGAGAGGTGACTTTTTATGACCGCAAAAGAACGCTTTTTAGAGATTTATAACGAAAAGATTACGCGCGAGGGCGCTGACAAGCTGCTTGATTTTCTTCTTAACGGCAGCGATTTCTTTACCGCTCCTGCCAGCACGCGCTATCACGGCGCGCACGAGGGCGGACTTGTTGAGCACAGTCTCAATGTTTACGATTGCCTCAAGGATATGATGGAGCGTCCCCGTATGAAAGAGGTCTACGGTATCGAATACCCCGAGGAGAGCATCGCCATTGCAGGACTGTTGCACGACATTTGCAAGGTAAATTTCTATAAGACAAGCTATCGCAACGTCAAGGATGAGACTGGAAGATGGCAGAGTGTTCCGTACTACACCATCGAGGATACGCTCCCTTACGGTCACGGAGAGAAGTCTGCCTACATCGTTTCCGCGTATATGAAGCTGACACGCGACGAGGCGTGTGCCATTCGCTACCACATGGGATTTTCGGGTACCGAGGACCCCGGCAACGTTGGTCGCGCGCTTGAAATGTTCCCCTTGGCGTATGCTACCTGCTGTGCCGATATGGAAGCAGCCTTTTTGATGGAAGGCAAGCTTGCGGGAGAAAATAAATGAGCCGTATGTCCGTTGGCGCGCGCCGCGCGCTGATTCACCTGTGCTATTTTTTGCCCGCAATTTTCGGCATTGCTTTGTTGATATATGCCGCTGTTCCGCACCTTTGGTTTGTGTATAACGGTGATGCATATACTACGATGAATCTGTTTGAATTGCAGGGCAACGCTTGGGAGTTCTATGAGCAAATCAAGGCGGGGACGATTGAAAACACCGGTGCGGTGGTTTGGTTCGAGCAGCTTTTGCCTGTTGTGAGCGCACTGTTTTGGATTTTGCCCATTGTCTATACGCTTGTGGTACTCCTGATTACCGGTTGCTCGATTGTGGCATTCTCCTTTGAACCCACCACACGCATTGCCAACCGCACCAAGCGCATTTTGCACTTGGTCTGTCCCAATCGTGTTACCTATTTGCTCTTTCCGCTTCTGCCGCTGTTTTCGTCCCTCTTTCCGCAACTGTTGCTTTTGCTTTACCGTTGGCAGGGAATGAGCATTCGCCTTTATACCTTCTTTTTGGCAGATTGGATTCTTGTGCTCATCTTTGCCGTTCTCAACGCGGTGGCGTTTATCCTTTCACTACCGTTGCAAAGCGAAGCGCACATGGATATGTTCCGCATTTACAAGTCGGGCGCACAGGTCAAGAGAAGAGGAGACGAAGAAATATGAAGCAGACAACCCTTTGCTATCTTGAGCGCGGCGACGAGTATTTGATGCTGCACCGCACCAAGAAAGAAAATGACGAAAATCACGATAAATGGATTGGCGTTGGCGGAAAGTTTGAGGCAGGCGAGAGCCCCGAGGACTGTATGCGCCGCGAGATTCT
>JAZQKM010000009.1:0-3168 GCA_045542155.1 Eubacteriales bacterium | reverse complement strand
GCAAACCTTAAGGCATTTGATCTTGGTTATAACCTGTAATTGATTCTCAAACTGAAAGAAGGTAGAAAATATGAGCTTTTTCAATCGCGAAATAGAATGTATGCCTCGCGAGGAGCTGAAAAAACTGCAAAGCGAGCGGCTTTGCGCACAGATTAAGCGCTGCTACGAGAACGTAGAGTGCTTCCGCAACCGTATGGACGAGGCGGGACTGAAACCCGAGGATATTCGCGGCATCGAGGATTTGCACCGCGTTCCGTTCTCCTACAAAAAAGACCTCCGTGACTATTACCCCTACGGTTTGTTTGCAGTTCCTATGAAGGACGTTGTGCGTGTGCACGCATCCTCAGGAACAACGGGCAAGAGAATCGTTGTCGGCTACACCCGCGACGATTTGACGCTTTGGGATGAGTGCGTTGCTCGCGTAATGCGCGCGGCAGGCGTTACCGACGAGGATTTTGTGCAGGTCGCCTTTGGTTACGGCTTCTTTACGGGCGGTCTCGGTGCGCACGGCGGAGCTCAGCTTGTCGGTTCTACCGTTATCCCAATTTCTGCGGGTAATACCGCAAACCAAATTCAAACCATGATAGATTTCGGTTCTACCGTTCTTTGTTGCACCCCCTCGTATGCAATGTATCTTGCCGAGGAAATTGAAAAAATGGGTGTCAAGGATCAGCTCAAGCTCCGCATCGGCATTTTCGGCGCCGAGCCTTGGAGCGAGGATATGCGCCTCAAAATTGAAGAAAAGCTCGGGCTCAAAGCATACGATATTTACGGACTCTCCGAGGTGCTCGGTCCCGGCGTTTCGGGCGAATGCCCCGAGCAGGCAGGTATGCACGTTTGGGAGGACCACTTCATTGTTGAAATCATCGACCCCGAAACGGGAGAGGTTTTGCCCGAGGGCGAAACGGGTGAATTGGTATTTACCTCTATCACAAAAGAGGCGTTCCCGGTTATTCGCTACCGCACAAGAGATATCTGCTCGCTCAATCCCGAGCCCTGCAAGTGCGGCAGAACGCACATTCGTATGAACAAGCCCAACGGACGCACCGACGATATGCTCATCATTCGCGGTGTTAACGTATTCCCGTCGCAAATCGAAGAGGTACTCCTCAAGGTCAGCGGCGACCAAATCACACCCAACTATCAAATCATCGTTGACCGTGTCAACAACACCGATACCTTCGATATCAACGTCGAGATGAGCGAGGCGTTCTTCTCGGATAATATCAAGGCCATTGAAAAGCTCGAAAAACGTATCACCGAGGATCTGCGCTCGATGCTTGGCATCAGCGCAAAGGTTCACTTGGTCAATCCCAAGTCCATTGTTCGCTCAGAGGGCAAGGCAAAGCGCGTTATCGACAACAGAGCCGGTAAAATTTAAGAGGGGAGAGAGGAATATGATTATCAAGCAATTATCCGTATTTTTGGAAAACAAGCAAGGACGTATGTGCGCCGTAGCAGATCTTTTGGCGCAAAACCACATCAACATTCGCGCACTCTCACTGGCAGATACGTCGGAGTTCGGTATTCTGCGCCTTATTGTCGATAAACCCGAAGAGGGTAAAAAGATCCTTTCTGAGGCGGGCATCGTGGTTCGTGTAACCGACGTGCTTTCCCTGACAATGGAGGACACCCCCGGCGGAACGCTCGGTGTTCTTCGTCTTCTCTCCGAGAGCGGTATTGGCGTAGAGTATATGTATGCTTTTGCAAGCAAAAACGATGGCGAAGCATTTATGATTATTCAAACCGAGGAGCCCGAGGCTGCGGAGAGCATACTTCTGCGCGGCGGTTTCCGTCAGGCGGATATTCACGGTTTGTAATGTCTATGGATAACACAAATATCACAAATGGCAAGAGTGCCGCGTGTTCGGTTTCGGAATTTGTGCAGATATTGCGCAAAGCCAATATGAACGGTGCCGGCCGCCTGTTTGGCGGACACTTGATTACCTGGATGGATGAGGTCGCAGCTGTCAGCGCTCGTCGCTATGCCGAGGGCCCTGTTACTACTACGTGCATTGAAAATATGCGGTTCTTGCGTCCTGCGCATCTTAACGAAACACTTGTCGTTACAGGACGTGTTATATATACGGGGCGGACATCTATGGAAGTTCTTGTCACCGCCGAAACAGAGGCGTATAACGGCGAAAGAACGCTCATTGCCGATGCACATTTTATTCTTGTGGCGCTGGATGAGAATGAGCATCCGCGAGCAGTCGCTCCGCTCATTCCTACAACCAACGAAGAAAAAGTATTGTACGAAGAAGTAAAAAAACGCAGAGAAAAATAGAGGAAGGGCAAAAAGATGTTAAAAATTTTAGGATTGGGAAACAGCTTTTCTTGGGATGCTACCACATATCTTGATCGCATAGCAGGCGACCTTTATGTCCGCAACCTGCACATTGGCGGTTGCAGTCTTGAGGGACACGTCGACAAGATCCAAAACAAGAAGGCTTGGTATGAATATCAGGCACAAGGTGTTAAAATCGGTGAAGCTACCGTTAGTGCCAATGATATCATTGCTTCTGAGGATTGGGATTACATTACCGTTCAGCAGGTGAGCCACTATTCGGGTATGTACGAGACCTATGAGCCCTACTTAACCGAGGTTTTGGATTTTATTCGCAAGACTTGCCCGAAAGCAAAAATCATCTGGCATCAAACGTGGTCCTATGCTACCACAAGCGAGCATCCCGGCTTTGCCAACTATAACAAAGACCAAGAGCTGATGTGGTCAAGGATCGAAGAGTGCTCTCACCGTGCGGTGAAAGAACATAATCTTGACGGTATTCTTGAGGTAGGCAAGGCAATTCAAACGCTTCGTCGCACACTCACACCCGACGGAACCGATTTCTGCCGCGACGGCTTCCATCTTTCCTACGACTACGGCAGATATGCCGCTGCATACGTTTGGGCAAAGTTCTTCAGTCATGACATTACCGACTTTGTACCGGATGGAGCCGATCCCGCTCGCATTGCTGAAATTCGTCGGGTCATCGACGCACTGTAATAATACATAAGGAGCACGAACAATGCTTTACACCTTACAAAATGATATTTTAACCGTCAAGGTCAGCGACATCGGCGCGGAAATCCACTCGGTCAAGCGCGGAGACTGTGAATACATCTGGGTGGGAGACCCTGCCTTTTGGTCCTCTCACGCGCCCCTGC
>JAZQKM010000008.1:0-4039 GCA_045542155.1 Eubacteriales bacterium | reverse complement strand
GACCGTGCAAACTCCGCTATTGCAAAGGCAACCTGTGCTGACTTTGATTGGGATAGCATCTTCGAGGGTGCAGAGTGGTTCCACTTCACCGGCATTACTCCCGCTCTGGGCGCAAACGTTGTTGAAATTTGCAAAGAGGCTTGCAAGGCTGCAAAGGCAAAGGGACTTAAGATCTCCTGCGACCTCAACTACCGCGGCAAGCTTTGGACAAGAGCAGAAGCACGCGAGGCTATGACCGAGCTTTGCCAATACGTTGACGTTTGCATCTCCAACGAAGAGGATGCAAAGGACGTATTCGGCATTGAGGCAGAAGCTACCGACATTTACGGCGGCAAGCTCAATCACGAGGGCTACAAGTCTGTTGCAAAGCAGCTCGCTGATAAGTTCAACTTTGAATACGTTGCTATCACGCTTCGCGAAAGCCACAGCGCATTCGATAACGGTTGGTCCGCAATGCTTTACAACGTTGCTAATGACGAGTATTGCTTCTCCAAGAAGTACAATCTCCACATCATTGACCGCGTTGGCGGCGGCGACAGCTTTGGCGGCGGCTTGATCTACGGTTTGATGAACGGCAAGAACACCCAAGCAGCTGTTGAGTTCGCAGTTGCAGCATCGGCACTCAAGCACTCCATCGAGGGCGACTACAATATGGTAACTCTTGCAGAGGTTGAAAAGCTCGCAGGCGGCGACGGCTCCGGTCGTATTCAAAGATAATCGAGGCAAAAACATAAAAAGAGGACACATCGATTGATGTGTCCTCTTTGAGTTGAAAATCAAAGATTTTCCCCATTCCAACCCCAAGTATCTACAAATTCGTACTTGACGTAGATGTGTTCGGGGGAAATGCCGAGCTCTTCTTTGAAAATTTTGCTAACAGTCTTGGTCATTTGTGCACAAGTATCCTCACTTGCAGTTCCAAAAAGCTGAACGGTGACCATTGCCATGGGAATGGAATTGTAACCGCGGAACCACATACGGCTCTCGTCACTAAAATTGAGCATCAGCCAATATTCGCTCTTGCCGGGGAAGGTGGCAATCGCTTCACCAAGGCGAGCTTTCAGAGCGGCCTCTTTTTCCTCGGTGAGTTTTACGTTGAGTTTGGTATCGATAAAGGGCATTTCGGTGTCTCCTTTTTTAAAAATATTCTGCTATTATTCTAACACGAAAGCACCGAAATGTCAATATAATAAGAGGTAAGTGGGGCATTTTTTTCAAAAAAACAAAAAGTAATAAAAAAAAACGAAAAAAAATGAAAAAAATGCATTTTAGGTGTTGACAATTCATCATTTTCGTGGTATGATAAATGTAGTTAAATTTATTATTTTCTTAAATGGAGGAAAATGTATTATGAAAGCCAAAGGACTTCGCGTTTTTGCCGGTCTCTTTATCTTAGTCGGCATTATTGCCGGTGTTGTAGCCCTTATTCTTGCTAACGGTGAAACTGTGGGTATTGTTGCTCTTGGTCTCTCTGTTGCCATCGGTGTAGTAATTGCTTGCATTCTGTTTGCAGTTGCTAACAACAAGGAAAAGCGTGAAAGAATCCGCGCTTCCATGGAAGTTGTTGAAGACGCTAGCGTTATCGATCCTATCGAAGAGCCTGTAGAAGAAGACATCATTGTTGACGATGAAGTTTCCGAGTACGGCGATCTCCCCGAGTTTGTTGTTGAAGAAGATGCAGAGCTCGCTCTCGAACCCGTTGAAGAAGTTGAGGTTCCCAAGACCAAGTATCAAATGCTTCGCGATTTCGTTATCGAAAAGACTCCTCTTACCGAAGAGCAGGTTGAAAAGGCAGAAAAGGTTGGTAAGGTTGCACTTCCCGTAGCTGCAGCAGCAACTGTTGTTTTTATGGTTGCAAAGCTTGCAAGCTATCGCAAGAGCGAAATTCGTCGCCGCACCTTCTTTGATTGGCTCGGCTAATACATCAAAATAAAAACTCAAATCCCCTCGCTTAGCGAGGGGATTTTTTTATGCTTTTGAAATGTCGTTACAGCAATTCTGTGAGGGTGTCGGCAAAGGCATCAATTTGAGTCACGGTGTTAAAGAGGGAAGGGCTGACGCGCACCGCACCTGCCGGCGGCGTCCCTAAGGTGGCGTGTGCCAAGGCGGCACAGTGGAAACCCGTACGCACGCAAAAACCGCGCTCATTCAGAAAAGCACCTACGCGATCGGAGGAGATGTCTTGCAAGGAAAACAGCAACACGCTCCCCATGTGATGCGGTGCATAAAGAGTTACTTTTGATAGATCCGTCAGGCGCTCGCAGAGCCGCGCTGTGAGGGCAGATTCGCGGGAGTGGATATAATCGATGCCCAATCGTTTGATCTCGCGTATCCCTTCAAGGAGACCTGCAATCGCTGGGGTTGGGAGTGTTCCGGCTTCGTAGCGTTCGGGCGCATCTTCGGGCATATTCCCTTCAAGCGAGTTATAGCCACTGCCACCCTCGACGAGCGTGTCCGCAACAATGCCTTCACCCAAAACAAGAATACCGCATCCCTGAGGTCCCCAAAGCCCTTTGTGACCTGGGGCGCAAAGCGCATCTATCTGCATCTCTTTCATATTGATGGGCAAATGTCCTGCCGACTGTGCTGCGTCTACCACAAACAAAATGCCTTTTTTTCGGCAGAGCGCACCGATTTCCCGCAAGGGAAGTGTGGCGGAACAAATGTTGGATGCGTGTGCACAAATGAGCATGCGCGTGTTTGGGCGTAACTTTTCTATAATCGAAGTGCAAATCATTTCAGGTGTTCGCGTGCTAAGATTGGGAAAGGTTTCAAACACGTCGTAGGAGATAACACCGTCACGCGCAAGCTTGTAAATGGGGCGAAAGACTGCATTGTGTTCCATATCCGAAATGAGAACGTGGTCTCCGCGCCGTAAAAGCCCCTTAATGGCGGTATTGAGCGCCATTGTGGCGTTCATTGTAAAAATGACGTTTTCGGGATTAGATGATCCCAAGAAAGAAACAAGCTCCTCTCGACACTCGTATATTTTTTCGGCGGCAGCCATTGCAAGCGCGTGAGAACCGCGCCCCGGGTTTCCACAGTAGAATTGCATACAGCGCAACTGCTCCTCAGCTACACGTCGCGGCTTGGGAAAGCTCGTGGCGGCGTTATCGAAATAGATCATTTTGCATCCTCCCGATAATAGTCGCGCACGCGGATACCCGCCCCCGAAAGGATGGTACGCACGTTGTTTTCCTGCGAGCAGGGATAGGAGAGTGCATAGGCACAGCCGCGTCGCGTGTAGGCCGAATCGGCTTTTACGACTTCTGCGCGTACCGCCGCATCGGAGAGAACCTTTTGCGCCCGCAGGACCTGTGTCATGGAACCCATAACGGCAAGACACCCAAAAGAATAAAAATCATTTTGCATAGTTGCACCTCCTTTCATTTTTTAGAGTATGTCGAAAGATGGGAAAGAGTGAATTTGTGCATAAAAAAGAGGAAGGGCGAACTCAATTTGATGTAGAAGGCGTGGTCAACCAATCGTATCCGCACGTGTGTACGGCAGAGAGGTCGAGCGCGACTAAAAAGCCACATAAAAAGAAGAAACCCGTCGAAGTTTTCGACGGGTTTCAATCTTATATCGATTTTAGTATCGAATTTAATTGTTTGTAGTTGTCTTTTCACGTGGCTTTTGCCCTACGCGAAGTGAGACACCCTTTTAGTCAGTAACAAAAGGCAGAAGAGCTACGTTGCGAGCGCGCTTAATAGCGGTGTTAACTTCTCTCTGGTGAACTGCGCAAGCACCGGAAATTCTTCTGGGAAGAATCTTGCCGCGTTCGCTGATGAACTTTCTCAGCTTTGCAGTATCCTTATAATCGATAAAAGCAACCTTATCTGCGCAGAAAATGCAAACTTTCTTTCTTCTGCGGTTGTTGTTAGCGGGACGAGCCTGACGAACAACAACTTCTTCGGTTTTTACGTTAGTATCCATCTTATGAAATCCTCCTGTTCAAATTCATAATGCCGCTTCAATTAGAAGGGCAGATCGTCGTCGGTCTTGAGCTCCTCAAACTTAGGCGCAGATGCGGGGGAAG
>JAZQKM010000007.1:0-2805 GCA_045542155.1 Eubacteriales bacterium | reverse complement strand
AGGGCTCTCCGTGTTTTAGTGATTTGATACCGCTTTTTTCAAAGTGATTCACTTCGCTTGCGACTTCACCGCATTCCTCAAGAACTCTTGTTGTTATTTGATAAGGGTTGTTTCCATTTGGAAAGCGGTTTGTATTTCCTTTGGCTAATAGGTATAACTTTTCCATTACTTTTTTCCTTTGTACGCCAAGTTATTATCAATGAATTCTATCAAAGGTTTTTTGTTGACTTTATCCTGATTTAATTTGTACCACTCAAACGCTTCTTTCAAACCATCGTGCAAAGTTTTTTCAGTTTGCATAAGCAAATGTTGAGCAGAAACGTCAAGATGATATTCGTAATCATAAAAAGGGAAGTAGCTTCTTTGAGGAATATTTGCGAAGACATTAACAAACACGGGATGTTTACCGACAACAGCATAGCAAGCTTCAACCCATTCTTTAATGGTGATCGCAACTTGATTTCCAACATTGAAAACACGTTGTTCAGGTTTGGTTTCAAGTATCGTATCAATGAATTTGCATAAATCTTCTACGTGCAGGAACTGTAATTTCATATCTCCGTTTTGAGGTAGATAAAATTTTCTATTCTGCATAGCGCAATCGAAAACAAATGCTTCACGATAGACGTTGTTCATTTGTCCGTATAAATAAGGCGGTCGAAGTATGTATGCGTTGGGGACTTTTTCTAACAAAGTCTTTTCAGCTTCGATTTTATTAGTTCCGTATTTGCCCCAATATTTATTTTCTCCAAGAGTCAAATTTTCCAAGAAGGGTTGAGGAGCATATTCGGGATAAACAGCACTCGAGCTTATAAAAACATAATCATCAAAGCTACCTAATCCGTTAAGCAAAAGGTTAACATCGTTTTCGTTGTAAGAAGTAACGTCAATAACCACGTCAAAATGATGCGATTTCAAAACATCGCCAAGGTTGGCGCGGTCTGCTTCAATAAGCTTTACACCTTGACTTTGAGGTTTTGTATTTCTGTTAAGAACGTAAACCTCGCAATTCTTTTTGACATAGTATTCCGCAACAAATTTGCTAACGAAAACCGTACCCCCGGTTACTAAAATCTTTTCCATAACCACGCCTCCTTTTTTTAATTTTACCATATACTGTGCTCATTTTCAATATGTCCATAACTCTTTCGTATGTTATCTCTACCATTTAAAGGAGTTATCTTTCAAGCATATACAAAAAGCACCGCAAAATACATTTTCTGTGCAAGACTATTCCGCACCATACTTTCTTTGTCTATACCGACGCAATGGGTGAGGAGTGCGTTTGTCTGAAACATCGAAAGATCCGATTTGCTCACAATGCGCAAATGTTGAAATTTTTATAGGATTGTGTTATAATCAAGCAAACATCACACGGGAGGTGTAAAATGGAATATCGTATTGCTGTTTGCGACGACGAACAGTCACAACTTCAAAGCCTCACAAAGAAGCTATCGCTTTACGCTGAGGCGCATCATGTGAGCTTTCATATAGACACCTATCTGTCCGCAGAGGCGTTTCTGTTTGCGTTTGAGGAAAACCGCAATATTGATCTACTGCTTTTGGATATCGAAATGGCAGAGATGAATGGCATTGAACTTGCGAAAAAGATTCGCCTAAATAACGAGACGATACAAATATGCTTTATTACCGGTTATCCCGACTATATGAACCAAGGCTACGACGTTGAAGCACTGCATTATCTTATTAAGCCTGTTTCAACAGACAAGCTTTTTAATGTCTTGGACAGATTTATGAAGGCTATTGAAACGCAGCCGCGATTCTTCCTTTTTTCAGTCGGAAAAGAGGTTGTCCGCGTTTATGAAAAGGAACTTTTTTACGGCGAAGCGCAAGGACACTATATCGTTTTGCACACCAAACAGGGCGAACTCAAGCTTCGCGTGACTATGCCCGAACTTGAAAATCAACTTGGCGAAGGCTTTTTCCGTGCAAGCAGGTCGTTTGTTGTTAATCTGCGATACGTAACGCGAATTACGAAGACCGATATAGTTTTGGAGGACGGTACGGCTGTTCCTTTGGGAAAAGGCTTATTCGACCAAGCGAACACAGCATTGATCACATTCTTGAGGAATTTATAATATGAGCAAACGAAGCGAAAAGAAGCTTGCCGCGTTCCAAAATGCTATTGTGGAACAGCATTATGCGGAAGTGGAGAACATGTACCGCAAAATGCGTGAGTGGCGACACGATTATCACAACCATATACAAGCGCTTGCTACGATGCTGGAGCAAGGCGATATCGAGAAAGCGCGTGAGTTTTTGTACGAGATACACGACACCCTTACAAAAGTAGACACCGTATTGAAGACAGGCAACACAATGGTCGACGCAATACTCAATAGTAAGATTTCGTTGATGTATAGCAAAAACATTCGTGTAGACGCTACTGCCAAAGTGCCAGCCGAATTGACGGTTAAGGATATCGACCTTTGCGTAATTATTGGCAATCTGCTCGACAACGCTATGGAAGCGTGCGAAAAACTTCCCGAAGGAAGCCGATTTATACGAATTTACATATCTGTCAAGGGCAATCATCTTTATATGTCATTTACCAATTCTGCCGGCAAAAAGCAGGAAAAGGTGGGTATGCTGTTCCGTTCTACAAAGGGGGTTCTCGGCGGAATCGGATTGTCGAGAGTTGATAGTCTTGTATCTCAATACGGCGGTTACGTTACCCGTGCTTCCGAGGACGGCGGATATACCACCGAGGTAATTTTGCCTTTATAAATTCTAAAAGTGTGTTTTCGTGCCTGAAAACACACTTTTTCTGCCAAAAATAACTTT
>JAZQKM010000006.1:0-2524 GCA_045542155.1 Eubacteriales bacterium | reverse complement strand
GAAATTCCATTATCTTTACCGATAAAGATGGCGGAGCGATCGATAAAGGTGACTTCCAAAGAATGGATTTCGGTACCGATTCCTACGCAACACAAACCTTTAGCATAAGAGATAGTGAGAGCGACTATTTCGGTAAAACCGTATCAATGAGCTGGTATGCAGGCGTTCCCGCAGATACCGATAGCGGCATCTATGCAAACGTAAGAAAGGTTTGGAACGGTAGCGGTTTGACGATCCCCGTAATTTGGGGCTTGGCAACCGAGGGCGACGGATATATTTTAACCCAAACACCCATAGTAAAAGATAGCACAGCCTTCACAAAGGACAATTTGCTGACCTTAAACAACATAACAGTTGATGAGTTAAGCGAAAATATCCTTGCAAATGTAAACACACATATATTCGAAATGCTTTTGAGCATTGACAATCCTAATAACGAAGCAATTTCCATAAAGATCAACGTAAGTGCTGATGAATATACAGAAATTGGCTGGAATGCGGAAGAAGGATATTTCGTAGACCGCAGATTCACTTCTTCGGCGGGATTGAGCATCAAAGATTATCACTTCAAATATACCTCGGGCCCCAGAAGCTTTGGCGCACAAAACTTCTATATCTTGTCTGATAATGGTGGCGTTGAAGTTTTCTGCGATGATTTTAAGATTCCCTTCTACTTACTGACTTTAGCATCTCCCTATTCTGTTAAGGCAGAATTCTCTGTTGGCGGTGAGGTAACGGTTAAGAACCTTGTGCTCAACGAGATCGCATCCGTATGGCGTACCGGTGAGATTGTGGATGGCGAAACTGTTCTTTATATCAGTAACGAATCCGTTGAACTTGATACCTCTATCGCTACCGAAAAGCAGGTAACTGCATATTCCACATCAGGTCAGGAGATCATCTGGTCGCTTGCAAGCGGTGAAGGTATTGTTTCTCTTGAGAACACAACCGGCGGAGTCATTGTCAAGGCTCTGAGCGCAGGCAAGGCAACTCTTATTGCAACCTGCGGTAATCAGAGAAGGGTAATAGACGTTACCGTTTACGCAGGCTCCCCTGAAACCGACATACCATTCACCTCCGGTGGAATTATCTCGGGTGATTGGATCGCAAAGGGGTCGGAAATAATCGCATACACCCCCGCAGGCGACGGATATATCTTATCCGGCCAAAGTGCATCTGATTTTAACTGTTCGGTAGCATTCTCGCTTGAGGCGATTGCTGCAGCCTTTATCTTCAGAGCGAACGAGGATATGAGCGAATATATCATCTTCAACTACGACAACAATGAAAAAATCGTTAAGATGTGGTCGCAAAACGGTGAAATCGGCAGAGCAAGTGCGCCTAATGTAAATATAAATAATGTAGTTTTAAGAGTTGAGGCAAAGGGTACCGCAATCAAGGCTTATATCAACGGTAGCTTAGCTATTGATGCGGTATTGAGCGACAAGGAGCCGACCGAAGGCTTGTTTGGCTTGAACGTTTACTCCGGCAAGGCAACCTTTAAGTCAGTGGTAAACTTCAACGATAAGTATTCGTATAACGGTACGGGCAGTTTAACTGTTGTTGGAGATGCTAAGCAAGTGATAACATCCCTTTACAATAAAACGTTGAAAAATACAAAAGTCGATAGAGCGTTCTATGTCAGTGACGGCAGAAATCTTATTATTGATGCCGCATATTTCGAGCTTTTACCCGTTGGAACATACACCTTTAAGGCTGTTAGCGGGGCAAGTGCATACGAGTTCACGGTAGACGTTACTGCGGTTACGCAAACGGTGCTTGGCGATGTAACAATCGAAAAAGGCTGTAACGCAGTTATCTATTTAGGAAACGTTGATGTAAATTCTGTTACACTCAACGGTAAGCAACTCACAAAAGAACAGTATAAGATAGAAAATTTTATGTTGACCATTTATGCTGATGCTTTAACCGAGAATGACAACACGGTCGTTATCAACGGGGAGAAAAACATTACTGTAACTGTGCAACAGTAGTCATTGTTTTGGAGGAGAAAAAGTTGGCAACGACGATTAAAGACGTAGCAAAACGAGCAGGAGTAGGAATTGGTACTGTTTCAAGAGTGATCAATAACGAAAAGGCAGTAGGCGAAAAAACGCGAAAAAAAATAATTGAAGCGATGAAAGAGCTTAACTATTCGCCAAACAATATGGCGTCGCAGTTAAGAAAGAACGAAACACGTATTATTGCTTTGCTGGTGCCTGTTGTTAATCATCCCTTCTTCGCAAAGCTGGCGTATTACGTTGAGGACGAAGCGGATAGATTTGGCTACTCCACAATTTTGGTTTCTTCTCAGCAAAGAGTTGAAAAAGAGACTGAAATTATCACAAGAATCAAACAAAAAAAGGTGGACGGAGCGGTTTTTGTTACACACTACATCCACAATGAAGAAGACCTGAAGGATTGCCCGATTATTTCAATAGATAGGGTGCTCGGAGAAAACATACCTTATGTTACCAGTGACAACTACGAAGCGACTAAAAAAGCCGTAAGGTATATGATAGAG
>JAZQKM010000005.1:0-13423 GCA_045542155.1 Eubacteriales bacterium | reverse complement strand
AGCCCGTTTCGGGATTGATCTCAATCAAATAGAGAGGGAAGCGCGGGAAAGCACCGTTGACCTCAGCTTTGGAGCAAGCATTGCCGATCCAATAAAGCTTTCCTGTGACCTCGCTCTTTACCACTTGACAAATCGAGGCAGGGGAATAAACGATCTCTCCGTCCTCATAGCACCAAGGCTTGGGTTCGGAAAAGGTCTTTCCACCATCCTCGGAGATTGTGTAGTATTTGCAAGCAGGAGCGTTGGGGTCGAGGCGGTAAGTCCAACCCGAAACCTTATCCGTAGATGTGCGGAAGATGCAAAAGATTCTTCCGTCGGGCAGTTCTGCAAACATCGGTTCCGAAATTCCGCGCGTTGAGATTGTATCGTCTACAATAACAGGCTCAGAATAGGTAATGTCATATTGTTGGGTATTCGCATTCCAAACACCGCGAGCCACCAAGAGTGCCCAAGCGTGTCCAAGTCCACCCGTGGTGGGGAATACCTCTTGCAGATCCAATCCTGCAATCTCGCAAGCCGTGTTTACGGGAATACAAAGATTGAACAAAATATCACCGTTTGAAAGAACGATTAGCGCCGATCCACGCGAAATATTGGTGGTCAAATAATCGGTTGTACGGTAGGTCTCGCGACTGTAATCGGCACCTTCCTCATATTTTACAAGAACGCGCTCAAGTGCGGTTCCGTCTGTATTTTCAATCATCAAAAAGCTATGCATTGGGCGCGTATATCCTGCCCAATAATGTGCCTCGGTTGCCGCATAACCGTCAATGTAAATGAACTGACATTGCAGACTTACAAAATGACCGATAACAGGGTTGTATACGTGTTGCGCGTTTTGATAACCGAGATTTTCATCGATTTCGTCATTGCCAACCGGCTCGCGCGCAGGCAAAGGCTCGCGCACCCACTCTGTCCAAGTTTTGCCGTTGTCATAGCTATAACGGTATTCACGATAGTCGGCAGTGTCGTCCTGCGATTGAAATTCCTTTACTTCTTTTCGCACGGTGCCCGCGACATCCAAATAATATTGCAACCGTTTTTCTGCAACACCCGTGCCGGTGGCAGGAACAATCAATTCTTTTTCCACTAAAATCGGGTTGGTAGGGGTTCCTTCAGGCATTGTTACCTCCGAATGTATAATTTCATAAGCGGCAATCTCAAACAAGCGCAGCTCCTTGCCACCCGTTGTGAGAGAAGAGTTCACAGCGCCGAGCTTTGCTTTGAACACAACGGTATCGCCAAGATAAATGGAAGCGTATGCCGCGTCTTTCAAATATCCACCGGCTACGCTGATATAAAGGCCTTCTGCAATTTTGGCTCTTGCAAATCCGTCAGGGTTTACTTGGTTGTCGAGAGTGAGTTCTACATAGTAGTATTCGGTGCTATACTTGCCTTTTTCATAAGAAGTACCAATTTGAATGGCTTCTTCAATCGATGTCAAAAAGCGTTTTTTGCAAACAGAGCATTCAAAACCATTTGTGAGGGTGTGCTCGGTAGAAGCAGAACCTTCGGTTTTGCCACATTTTGAGCAAGTCTTTGGTGCCGTGCAGTTGGCATCAAGCCACTCGTGCATACATTCCGCCGGAGTGGTTACTTCGGGAGTAGTCTCTTCAGGAGTAGTCACTTCAGGAGTGGTCACCTCGGGAGTAGTCACCTCGGGTGCCGGAGAAACCGGTTTGTTTTGATTGCAGGACGTGAAAAACAGTGTATTTCCCAATAAAATTAAGCATAAACAAAGAAGAAAATAAATGATTTTTTTCATAATCAATACCCCGTATCTTAGCATTACAAGTTTATTATAGCATGCCGACTAACAAAAGTCAATGAAAAATGTATGCGCAAGAAGGATTATGAAAAAAAGAAAATATGTGAGTGGGAACTTCTTTTGAAAAGTTCCCACTCACACAAATCATGTCTCTTTTTCTATTCTATCCTTGCAACGCGTGCAAATGACAACGATTGAGCCTTTTCCCTTAGGCACGCGCAGGACGGCTTTGCATTTTTTGCACTTGAAATACACGTGTGTTTTGCGGTCACGCCACTTATTGCGCGAAAGTTTAAAGAAATTGACAATCGGCTTTTGAATTTTTAGATAACGTTCCAGCTCGCGCCTGCGCTTGTCAAAGCGGCGCGAGAAGGTACGGAAGAGTGACCAAATCATTACGGCAAGTGCCAAAAGATACACCCACCAAAGGCTCGGTATCCAAGAGATAACCATCAAAATCAAAGCGAGGATGAGCAAAAATTTTGTCAAGGCATCGTTGCCATAGCGCCCATACATAAAGGACGCCATCTTGTATCCTAATTTTTCAAACCAATTTTTCAAAATCCTATCTCACTCCTTCTCTCAAAATCCGAGTCATCAATAATTTGCTGGCGTAAACAGTCCATTCTCGTATCCAATTCTGCGCTAATAGCGGCGCAACGTTGCAGCTCCGCGCGAATTTGCTTCGTATCTGCCACATCCTTTTTGTATCGCAACTGATGCTCAAGGCTTGCCCAACAGTCCATTGCAATGGTACGTAATTGAATTTCCACGCGCATATTTCGTTTGCCTGCTTGCAAATAAATAGGAATTTGCACAATCAAATGCAAGCTGCGGTAGCCGTTTGGCTTGGGAGATTCAATATAGTCTTTTCGCTCAATGAGTGTAATATCGTCTTGTTGCAAAAGGCAATCTGCCAAAAGATAAATATCATCCAAAAAGGAACAAATCACGCGCACACCGGCAATGTCATTGAGATTGTTTTCTATTGCTTGAAGGGTCATGGGCAGATTTTTTGAAGCGAGCTTTTCTTCAATGCTAACGGGTGATTTAAGACGCGAATGAATACTGTTGATAGGGTTTCGGTCAAAGCGCAAGGAAAATTCCTCATTTAACACGTTAAACTTTGTTTCTACCTCCATCATCGCGCACTTATAGTAAGACATCAGTGTGATGAATCCATGCGATTGACGACGTATTTGTTCAAGGCTTTTCGTTTGAATGATAGCGGTTAACTCTGTTGTATCATGGGCGGCAGTCTTTTTGCTTTTCAACTTCATTTTCATCCCTCCGCAATTATTATATCACGCAAATATTAAGCGCGAGAGAAAGTTGTGTGAAGAATAGCTGAAAAAAATAGGGAAGCGAACAAAAGCTCGCTTCCCAAATTTGTTTTTGATTAGTTTCTGAGCTCCAAGCCCATTTTAAATTTGAGGTCATTGAGAATCTTCTTAGATACCTTGTCTGCCTCTTCAACGGTGAGTGTGCGGTCGGATGCACGCAGAGTAACACGCAAAGATACCGACTTTTTGCCTTCACCTACTTGAGGACCGCGGTAAATGTCGAACAGAGCAACGCTTTCAACAAGCTTGCCGCCTGCCTTTGCCATAACGCCCTCAATGGCGCCAACTTCCATATCCTCGTCACAAACAAAGGAGAAGTCGCGGGTGGTTGCGGGGTATTTGGGTAGAGGCTTGTAAGACTTTTTGGTGTTTGCACCGGCAAAAATCTTATCAAATGAAAGCTCTGCAGCGTAAACAGGTACGTTCATGCCGTAGTTTTCAGCCATCAGAGGATGTGCTTGACCGAAAACGCCAAGGCAAGCGCCGTTTTCTGCTACGATTTTAGCGCATCTACCGGGGTGGTAAGAGGGGTTATCCGAAACAGAGGTGTAGGTCACATCCTTGATGCCTGCGAGCTTGAGAATATTCTCACAAACGCCCTTGATTGCGTAGAAATCAATGTTGCCGTAAGCACCGATGGTCAAAACGCGCTTTTCATCCGGCAACTCATTTGCGGACTCGTGAGGCAGATAGATGGAAGCGATTTCAAACAGGCGTACATTCTCATTGTTAAAGTTGTAGTTGCGGGCAACCGTCTCCATCATCGAGGGGAGCGCGGTGGTGCGCATAACGCTTGTATCCTCACCCAAGGGGTTGGAAATAACAACCGAGCGACGCAGAGCGCTATCTTCTGCCATACGAATCTTATCGTAATACTTGGGGCTAATGAAGGAGAAAGTGTGAATTTGGGAAAGTCCCATACCAACCAGAGCCGCTTCGGTGTCAAGCTCAAATACCTGCTTGTCGGTGCGACCGCCAAGAGTGGTCTCTGCGTTCATATAAGAGGATTCAATCTTATCGTAGCCGTAAATGCGGCAAACCTCCTCAGCGATGTCGTTCATGCAGCCAAGGTCAGCGCGGAAGGAAGGAACAATAATCTTGCCGTCCTCGATTTTGCAACCAAGACCGGTCAATGTATTTATCATGTGCTCCTCGGGAATGTTCATGCCAAGGAACTCGTTGTATCTTGCAGGGGTAAAAGGAAGAACCGTAGTTTCGTTTTTTGTGGGGTAAACGTCAATGATGCCGTCAACGACTTCACCTGCACCAAGGAGCTCTACGAGCTCGCAAGCGCGCTCAAGACCTGCCATGCAGTTCTCGGCGTCAAGGCCTTTTTCAAAGCGAGCAGAGGATTCGGTACGCATACCGTTCTTTTTTGCGGTTACACGAACAGATGCGCCGTTGAAGCAAGCAGATTCAAATACAACGGTTGCCGTGCTGTCGGTAATTTCGGAGTTTGCACCGCCCATAACGCCTGCCAGAGCGCAAGCCTTCTTGCTGTCAGCGATGACAAGCATAGAGCTATCCAACGTATGGTCGATATCGTCAAGAGACTTGAAGCACTCACCGTCAGCCGCGCGGCGAACGTCGATTTGAGCACCCTCAAGTTGGGTGTAATCGAATGCGTGCATAGGTTGACCGTATTCAAGCATTACGTAGTTGGTAATATCAACGATGTTGTTGATGGGGCGAACGCCCGATGCGCGCAAACGCATACGCATCCAAAGGGGAGAGGGGGCAATTTTAACGTTTTTAACCACTCTTGCTGCATAGCGGTAGCAGAGGTCGGGAGCAGAAATGCCAACGTTGAGATAATTTTCAATCTTGTCGCCGTCGCCACAGCCCTTTACAACGGGGGTGGAGAGCTTGAGCTCGCGGTCGAAGGAGACAGCGGTCTCACGCGCAAGACCGATAACAGAGAGACAGTCGGGGCGGTTTGAGGTGATTTCGAACTCAACACAAGTGTCGTTCAGCATCAAAACGTCGCGAATGTCGGCACCGAGCTTATCTGCACAGTCCTCATCGAGGATGAGAATGCCGTTTTCTTCCTTACCGGGGCACTCGTGTGCGGTGAGCTTCAATTCACCCATCGAGCAGAGCATACCAAAGGAGTCAACTCCGCGCAATTTACCTGCCTTGATGGTGATGTCACCGGGCAGCTTTGCTACGGGGAGAGCCGCAGGAACAAGCGCGCCAACAAATACGTTTTGCGCACCAGTTACAATTTGAATATCGGAACCCTTGTCGCCTGCATCGAGCTTGCAGATCCACAAGTGATCGGAATCGGGGTGCTTTTCCATAGCGGTGACCTTTGCCACAACTACGTTCTCAATGTCGTCGCCAAGAACCTCAAAGCCCTCAACCTTGGAACCGGTAATGGTCAGGCGATCGCTGTATTCTTTATTGCTGATGTCGCTAACGTCAACAAAATCAGCAAGCCAATTTCTCGAAAGATTCATAGTTTACCTCCTATTAGAACTGTTCCAGAAAACGCTCGTCGTTTTCATAGAAGAGGCGAATGTCGTCAATGCCGTATCTTGCCATAGTGATACGCTCAATGCCAAGACCGAAAGCAAAGCCGGAGTATTCTTCGGGGTCAATGCCACAGTTGGAGAGTACGAAGGGGTGTACCATACCGGCACCGAGGATTTCGATCCAGCCCTCGCCTTTGCACAAACGGCAGCCCTTACCGCCGCAAACAAAGCAGGAGACGTCAACCTCTGCAGAGGGCTCGGTGAAGGGGAAGTGGTGAGGACGGAAACGAATTTGCGTGCTGTCACCAAACATTTTCTTTGCAAATACTTCAAGCGTGCCCTTCAGGTCGCCCATCGTAATGCCCTTGTCGATAACAAGCCCCTCGAGCTGATGGAACAGAGGCGAGTGTGTAGCATCCAGAGCATCGGAGCGGTAAACGCGACCGGGAGAAATGATGCGAATGGGGGGCTTTTGATGCTCCATAACGCGAACCTGAACAGGAGAGGTTTGAGAACGGAGCAGAATGTTTTCGGTAATATAGAAGGTATCCTGCGTGTCGCGTGCGGGATGGTTTTCGGGAATGTTGAGTGCTTGGAAGTTGTAGTAATCAAGCTCAACCTCGGGACCTTCGGCAATCGAGAAGCCCATGCCGATAAAGATATCTTCAAGCTCTCTTTGCGCGCGAGTCAAGGGATGAATATGACCTACGGGAGCGGGCGTGCCGGGCATGGTAACGTCAAGCTTTTCTGCTTTGAGTTGAGCCTCAAGAGCCTTTGCCTGTTGCTCGGCCTTTTTTGTGTTCAAGGCGGCTTCGATAGCCTCGCGAACCTCGTTTGCAAGCTGACCGATTATGGGGCGTTCCTCGGGGGTGAGTGCGCCCATACCGCGCAAAACGGCAGTCAATTCGCCTTTTTTACCAAGGTATTTAATCTTGATTTCTTCAAGGTTTGCGTCGGGAGCATTGATTTGCTCAAGCGCTTCCGCTTGAATTTTTGAAAGCTTTTCTTTCATTTTAATATATCTTCCTTTCCAAATGATTACAAAGTTAGGATGGCAACAAAAAAAAAGCGCCGTCCAACATCAGGACGAGGCGCAAAACGCACACCGCGGTACCACCCGAATTTTCGGCTCAAAGCCAACACTCTGATAGGCGATAACGGTGCCTTACCGTATCGGGTTACAAGCCGCAGCGTTAGCCCGATCTGCTCCAAAGGGAAATGCACAACTCAAAGATTATGTATCACTCTCAGCTATGTGACACTCTCTGTAAAAACCCGAATTCAAGTTGGCGAACTTTATCATCGCATTCTGTATGACATTATATCACACTTTTTTGCCGTTTGCAAGAGTTTTTTTGAAAAAATACAAAGATATTTATAATAATGTAGAAAACACAGCCACAAAAGAGGGCGCTGTGTCAAAGGACACAGCGCCGGCTGGGATTATTTTTTAGTTTGCGGAGTAGTCAACACCGATATCATCCCAGTTCACTTCAGGGAAGCTTGCAAAAATAGAGGTAAGCTTGCCTTGCTTGTTGATGTAGGTGTAATCCAAGTAATCCTTGAGCATCGTATCTGTAAAGATGTTCGGAACATAGTAGTCAGAGGTCATCTTTGTCAATGTCTTTGCATCGTAAGCGGATGCGTGCTGATTGAATACTACAGGGATAACGGGCATATCGGTCAGGAGGAGCTCTTCTGCCTTATGGAGCAGGGTTGCCTTTTGGTTCTTCCACTCTTTTACTTCGGTTGTGGGAGTAATGCCGTTTGCATCGTAAATAGCCTTTACTGCATCGTAGGTAGCTTGGAATTCTTCCTTGGTATCATAAATGCCGAGGAAATCGTTGCTTGTCTCGCGGTCGAGGCTTGCGAAGTAGGGAATATAGTAGATAGCTTCCATCAGGTTGTTGTACTCTGCGCTGTCATAGCCTGTGCGGTGAGGCTCAAGAATGTAGTTTTCCATATCGAACTTCATACCTGCAAAGGATTTTGCAAAGCCTGAAAGAACAGAGAAAGCATCGGGAGAGAATGCAGTGTAGTCAAAGGCGATAACCTCGTAGGTCTTACGGGTAAGAGTTTCAACAAACAAGTCGTCACAAATATCCGTCATAACAGGGTTTTCATCCTTAGCGATTGCCTTCAAAATATCGTTGTTTTCAATGGGCTTGATCTTGTTAACAGTAACATTAAAGCCGAGCTTATTCCAAGCTTCCGCAACCATTTCAGCGGCAATGATATTGGCTTCGTCATAACGGGCTACGTTGATAGAGAAGGAATATGCAAAAGCATTGATGTCGGCTTTAGAGAGCAGCTCCTTTGCAGCCTTGAGGTCCGCAGTAGAGGAGATCATATCATTGTTTGCATGATCGCGGAACATTTCGGCTTCATCGGTAAAGAACAGGAATGTCTTTTTGCTGGCGCCCGCTTCAAATACGCCGTTGGGAACGATACCGGTTGCTGCCTTTGCGTAAACAAGGGCATTTGCAATTGCGGTACGGTCGATTGCGAGGGAAAGAGCTTGGCGTACATCTTTGTTTGCAAACAGCTTTTCACCATTGATAAGAGCATCTTGGTTAAGGTAAAGCGAGAAGGTCGACATAGAGTCGGAAACCTTGGCGCTTTGGTTAACGGTGCTATCGGAGTCTGTACGCAGTGAGCAGGGAATGTTGCCGGCGTAGAAGATGTGGTTGTTTGCAAATTCGGATTCCAATTCTTCCGCGCTCATCATGCAGTTAACGAGCAAGCGGTGGGGGGTAACGGATTTATCAATCTTATCTTCTTCGGGATCGCGATAGTAGTAGCTGTTGCGCTCCAATACAAAGTAGGAAAGTCTCTTTGCCAAATTGTTGCTCTTGGGGGACATTTGCTTGCCCCACTCATCCAATACGTAATCGTCATAGATGTAATCCATGAGGCTTACACCCTCAAAGGTCTTGGGGTCGATCTCGGTGTTGTAATCGTCCTTGCTTACGTATACGTAGCGAGTTTTGCTGAGCTTGAAAGGACCGCTGCAAATCATAGTAGCACCCTTCTTAGCCCAGTCAGCATCCTTTTCGATGTAGCTTTCGGGCAGGGGAGCGGTTGCAACGCTTGTCAGGTTCAAAAGGAATGCTTCAACGTCGATGGCACCTTCAAAATAGACGGTGAGCATTTTAGAGGTGTTTGCCTCAACGCCAAGGTCGTCAATAGAAATGTCACCTTCCTTTACGGCGCGGGCATTCTTAACGTCAAACAAAAGGGAAGCAGCCTCAAAGCTGTTCTTCGGGTTGAGCAGACGCTTCCAAGTATACACTACGTTATCGGTAGTGATGGGGTCTTTATTGCTCCAGCAAGTATCCTTCAGAATGATTACCATTTTGTATTCATTCTTATCGGGATTTTCTATGTACTCATAGGAATCAACCAATGCTTTTTGAATGAGACCTTTGCTGTCGAGCTTGAACAGGGTTTCAAACATCAAGCTTACAATATTGAGCGTGCCCGAGTTGTAATATGCATAGGCAGGGTCAAAATTGTAAATCTCGTCAGCCATGTACATGGTGATCATGGGGCCAAAGTCGTTCTCGTCGCGCTTTGCGCAGGCAGAGAGGACAGGAACCATCATCAAGAGACACAAAAGGAGTGCAATGATTTTTTTGAGCATGGTAAAAACCTCCTCTTTTTGAAAGAAAATAAACCTTCGTGCTACAAGCACGCAATATACCTTTATATTATATACTATTTTTAATCACTTTTCAATAGGTTTTCGCCATTTTTAATGTATATTTTGTTAATTTTTTCTGCAAATTAAGTATAAATAAGCATTAAAAGAGGGAAGAAAATGAACGGAATTGAAAGAAGCGACCTCGCTTGTGAAATTGCAGAAAATGGGAAAATGCTTTGCCCGGGGGCGGAATGGAAAACGAGAGAGGTCGCGGGCTTTACCATTAGTGAACTGATGATTAGCACAAAAGAGGCTGCCGACAGCCTTGGAAAGCCTTGCGGACGCTATTTGACGGTTGAATGTGGACGTATTGACCGCTTGAGCGTTGGAGACCGCAGAGCTCTTTCTCATCTTTTGGCGGGGGAGCTTCGCGGAACGGTAAAACGGCTGACGCACAAGGCAATCGACACCAATCTTTCGGTATTCGTTGCAGGTCTTGGGAATGCAGACCTAACACCTGATGCTATTGGACCGAAAACGATGCGACGACTAACGGCAACAAGGCATTTGCGGCAGTACGAGGGGGAACTTTACCGAGCGGTGGGATGCTCGTCTCTTTCCGCGCTTGCGCCCGGTGTGCTTGGGCAAACCGGCATTGAGACCTCGGAGCTCTTGCGCGGAGCAGTCAACGCCACGCATCCCGACGTGATTATCGTTATTGATGCGCTTACCGCTCGCAGCTGCGATAGACTTTGCGCAACCGTTCAACTGTCGGATACGGGCATTGAACCCGGTTCCGGAGTTGGAAATCATCGCCGCGCCATTACCTACAAAAGTATGGGAGTTCCCGTTGTCGCTCTTGGTGTCCCTACCGTTGTCAATTCCGCAACGCTTGTGTGGGATGCATTGCAAGAGGCGGGCATTGAAGAAGAAGAGCCGCGACTCAAGGAGGTTTTGAAAAAAGGAAAAAGCTTTTTTGTCTCTCCAAAGGAGAGTGACTTGATTTGCGAATGTATCGCACAGCTTTTTGCACGCGCCATTGGAATAGCTTTTACCGAAGGACTGTTAGACGCGGAATAAGCAAAGCTTTTGCAGCATACAATGGGATGATGATTACACAGGAGGAAACACTATGGAACGTCATCCCATTCCGTCGAATGCCCCCACAGCGGAGCCTCATATTTTCCTTTCGCCCAAGCCCTTTCGCAAGTCAAGACATTTTGGGGCTTTCCTCATCTGTTGCGCGCTCTTTGTCGCGGGCTTTGCTATCACGGGACTCTTACGCGATGCCGAAGATTCTTTTTTTGATAAAGCAGAGGAGAGCACTCTGTCAAACGAGAATAGCTTACCCCCCATCACCACCCCAAACACGCCACCTCAAACAGAAGAGATTGTTATTCCCGCAGGAGCGACTCCTATTGTTACCTATGACCTTTCACATCTCGAACGGGGAATCGAATATCTCAATAACGAAACCTTTTATAATCCCAAAATCAATGAGCTTCTCAAAACAGACGTAAGTGTGCCACACACCCAAGAGCCCTTGGTGCTCGTTTTGCATACCCACACGAGCGAGGGGTATCTTTCTCAAAACGCAACGTATCTTGAGGGCGACCCGGGAGAGACTACATATACAAAGGATGACTCACGCAATATGCTTGCAGTCGGTAAGGCGTTTATTGAGGGATTGAACAAAAAGGGCATCACCGCCATTCATTGTACGGTGATACACGACGAGTCGGGGCTCGCAGGAGCTTATGCGCGAGCGGCCGAGAGTATTCAGTTCTTTCGGGAGCACTATCCAAGCATTCGTTACGTCGTAGACCTTCACCGCGATGCCATTCTCACCGCCGAGGGAGAATACGTCCGCGCCGCTACTCAAATAGGGAAGGAGAACGTTGCGCAGATTCTTCCCGTGGTAGGGAGCAACGCAGGTGGCTGGGAGCACGAGAATTGGGAAGGGAACCTTGCCCTTGCTTTGCAGCTACGCCAAGCACTGAACCAAAACAACAAGGCTTTGTGCCGTCCCGTTATGCTTAAGAGTGCTACTTACAATCAAGAAATGGCCCCCTACGCAATCCTTTTGGAGATTGGTACAGGAGCCAATTCTATAAATGAAGCGATAGCGGCAGCAACCCTTGCAGGGGAGGCTTTCGCAAATGTAATCTCGTCTTATTGACGGCGCAGGCAGAGCAGCTCGATACCCAAAATTGCACCGCCCAAAAGCAGACCCAAGCCAAGGCTGATGGCACCGGTTTCCATAGCACCGATAATACCAACAAAGCCAACCAAGCATAAACCGAAGGCAAACGCACGAGCAATCACACGGGTGCGTGTAGCAGTCAAAAAAGCAAGAATGAGAGACAGAGCGGCGAGCATTGCATCAGCCGCTTTTCTCATTTTGGAAGGTCTTGCGCCTGCGTTGAAGTAGTCTGCAAAAATATCGTTATTGGAATAAATACGTCCGTTGTTTTGATAAGAAATGTTCATTTTGTACCTCTCTAAATCCAAAAATGGAACTCTTGTGAGGCTATTATAACAGATAATTTGGCGTTTGTCAATACCTTTTTTCCAAAAAAAGAAAAATTTTTTCAAAAAACTCTTTACAAAATGGAAAAGTCGTGTTATAATAATACCGTAAACGGAAAAAGGAGGCTGTTATGGAGTCTTATCTTGATAGAATTAAATTGATGAAAAATGAAAAAAAGATGACCAACGAGCAACTGTCCGAGCGTACCGGAATTCCGCTCGGAACACTGAGCAAGATCCTTGCGGGAATGAGTGATTCCCCCAAGCTTTCCAATATTGTTGCTATCTGCAACGCGCTCGATTGCTCGGTCGAATATATTGTCAGCGGCACCCCCGAGAACACAAACAATTATAGCTTGAGTGGGGAAGAGATCCGTATGATCGAATCTTGGCGCGAGCTCGATTCCTTTGGTCGTGACCTTGTTGAGACCGTTATATTTAAGGAAGCACAACGCGCTGCTGCAACGGCATCTCATTCTCCCGCAAGTGCACCGGAAAAGGGCGAACGCACCGCCGCGCGCATTTTGCCGCCTATGCGTACTCAAGGTCGCTATGCGGGTGAGGTCGTTCGCACGGGCAAGCGTGCCATTCTGCTTTATGAGCTGCCCGTTTCCGCAGGTGTTGGCGTCTACCTTGATGAGACAGCGGCAGAGAGCATCAATATTCCCGATAACGAAAAAACCGCCGAGGCAGATTACGCTCTGCGCATCAGCGGCAACAGTATGGAGCCCAAGTATCGCGATGGCGATATTCTACTTGTTCGCAATGCCGACAGCATTGACGTAGGTGAGCTTGGCATCTTCCTTTTGGACGGTTGCGGCTTCTTCAAGGTCTTTGGCGGAGACCGTTTGCTTTCTCTCAACCCGAGCTACGGCCCTATTCTGCTCAAGGATTTTGCCGACGTACAGTGCAAGGGGCAGGTAGTTGGCAAACTGAAGCGTAAATAAATTTAAGGTAGGGCAGAGTATGCACGAAAACCATAGACAAAGAATGATGGAAAGATGCCAAAAGACAGGCTTTGACTCTTTCGCAGATCACGAGATTTTAGAAATGCTGCTCTACTACTCCAAACCAAGGTGCGATACCAACGAAACCGCCCATGTTTTATTGGAGCGTTTCGGTCGTATTGACGGTGTGTTTGAAGCAACTCCCGATGAGCTGATGCAGATTGACGGTATTGGACAGCACAGTGCTGTGCTGATGCATCTTATCCGCGAGTCTGCCCGTCGCTATACAAAGGCGGTGATGCAAAACCGCAAGCGTTTTATGCACATTCGTGAGGTGGCAGAGTTTGCGAATGCTTGTTTTGTAGGATCCACAACCGAGCAGCTGTATCTTTTTCTCTTCAATAATGGGATGGAAATGATCGATTCCGTTCTTCTTACAACAGGAACTATCAACAGCGCCGAAATGCCGTCGCGCTTGATGCTGGAAAAAGCAATTCTCAAAAGAGCATCGTGTGCTGTTCTCGCACATAATCATCCGCATGGAATTGCCGTTCCATCCGATAGTGATATTCAACTGACTTATCACGCAGCCGAGGTTTTGGGAATGATCAACATTCCGCTCCTTGAGCACTTGGTGTTCGCAGAGAACCGCTATGCTTGTATTATGAAGTCACATTACCGACTGCAAGCCAACGCGGCAATTCCGGGACTTTCAAAGC
>JAZQKM010000004.1:0-8230 GCA_045542155.1 Eubacteriales bacterium | reverse complement strand
ATTCCAGCTTGTGTAACGATATTCAAAAACAGGCTTATAATCGATAGAAATCGTTTCGGGCAGAGCTACGGGGTCGGCGGTATGTGTTTCCAATTCGTAGGTAAAGAAGCGAGTGCCTGCGAAGTCCTCTAAAAAGCGAACCACACCGTAAAATACGCCGCGGCCGTTGCCACCGATGATGTTAACGTATTCTTCACCGCTTTGGTTCTCGGTCACGTTTGCCGCACCTTCAATGCGGTAACAGTCGGTGCCGAGTGTTTCGTTAATAGAGAGGGAGATGGGGAGTCCGTTATCGGTAATGGCAACGCCCTTGATTTCCAAATGCTTTTGCAATTCGGCAAGTGCGAGCTGTTCGGTGGGGGTATTTCCTGCCGAAATGGTGGCAGCGGTCAGCGTTTTTGTGGGAACCGTGATTTCGGGTTGTTTATCGGGGGTGGCATTTTCGATGCTTGTTTCTTCCTGCGTGGTGCCGTTATCTACGACGTCATCCTTCTTGCAGCCCACCAAGGCGGTAGAAAGCAAGAGCAGGATTGCAAGCAAAAGAGAGAGCGGTTTTTTCATAAGGGGTTATTAAAATTCCTTTCTGCTTTTACACAGCGGGGAAGATGCTGTTCGGTTTTTTGGGGGTGTTATTTGAACCAATTATTGGGCGTTTTATCAAGCAGAGCGTTGTCGTCGTCATAGACGTACCAAAGGAGCTTTGGCCAATTTTCGCGCCAATATATCTTGTTACCCTCGACCTCTTCAATCAGCTTCAGGGCTTCTTCTTTGTTGGGGTCAACAAAGAGCAACAGGTAACGCAGCTGCAAGCGCGAGCGTTGAACGTATTCCAAGCGGTCGCCTGCGGCAGCCTCTGCGGCATCCCACAAAGCATTGTATTTATCTTTTTCATCGGCAAGCCCTTTTTTGGAGAGGACGGTCAGGGGAGAACTGTAAATACCCATACCTTCGATGGAATATTTTGCGTATAGCGTATATGAGTCGATGTATTTGAGAATGTTTTCCCAGCCGGCACCGTAGTAAGCCGCCAAAAACTCATTCATATGTGTGTCGTATTCCGCTTTGCTCATATAGGGGTTCATCAAAAGCTTTGAGATGAGATAAGCGCGGAGCTCGCCAAATTCGCCGGAGGGGCCGGTGGCGTTGCCTTGCACGAAAACGCCCTTGACGTTATTCTCGGCATAGAATTTCATGTTCTCGCGCAAAACGTGGAAGTTGGGAAAGGTTGCTATGTAATAGCGGTAGTTTGTTGAGTAATCCCAAACGTATATATTCTCGCAGATTGCGCCCCACTCTTTAATTGCCTTGCGGAATTGAGAGCAACCGTAGCAATCAGCGTTTTTGATAGCATGGTTGAAGTGACAGTTGATGGTGGAGAGACGAATGCAAACGTTCTCGGCAGGCTTTGTTACCTTGGGAGCAGGAAGGGAGTAGTTGTAAGCCAGGGTATCGATGGTTACGTTGGGATACTGCTTTGCAACCTCAGCTGCAATTCTGTTAACAAAACGGATGATAGGACCTGCGGGGCTGCCTTCTTCCTCAATCACCGCGGTGCATTTTTCACACTCGCAATAGTTGGGGTTGTCGTTTTGCGAAACCGAAAGAAGCTTGGTGTTGGGGTTTTCTGCTAACTTTTTGAGTACGTTCGAAAGAACAGTGTTGTAGATATCTTCATCACAAAGGCAGGGGTTGGGAGCAGTTCTGGGATAAGTTATCGTGGGGTCATTCAAAAGGTAGCTGATGGTGTGCACAAAGAGGTCGGGAGCGTACGTAAGGCTACCGCCGAGCTCTTCGGGCCAAAGGTTCTTTGGGCTCGTCCAACCGTGCATGATGTTGATGCCGTTTTTTACTCCCCAAGCGTATTTGGAGCTATCGGATCTCCAATTATACCAGTCGGTTTGGCGCATTTCCAGGGTGGGGGTGTAATCCAAAAGAACGCCGTCCCACACATATACGTCGCCGGGGTTGCAAACCTCAAGCTCGGGTGTGAAGAAACGGACCTCTGCGCATTTTTCGAGATAAGCGTAAACGCCGTAAAGCACGCCGCGTCCGTTGCCGCCAACGATGGAGAGGCTTTCTTCTTTATTCTCACCAACAACAGCAGTTACGCGGTAGGCATCGTCGCCAAGGCTCTCGTCAATCGAGAGTGTGATGGAGAAATCGCCGGTGCTTGTTACTGTAACGCCTTTTTGCTCCAAATATTTTTTGAGGTCGTTTGCGGCTGTTTGTTCTGCGGGTGTGTCACCCGTAGATATTGCAACGGAGGTTAATTTTATCGCACCCTCGGGTGGGAACTTCGGGGTGTTCTCTTCGGGCGTGGTTGCCTCGGGCGTGGTTGCCTCGGGGGAGGTTATCTCCGGGGTGGTTTCATCAGAGGAGTCGGCTTCTTTACAGCCTGCCAAAAGGCAGGAAAGCAAAAGTGCCACTGTGAGTAGCAAGGGTAAAAAGCGTTTCATAACTGCTCCTTTCGCGTCATTTTTTCTTCTCCATTATTTTATAGGATAATATAAAAAAAGACAAGGGGAAAAGCTATTTATTTACAAAAAAGTTAATAATACGGTGTGCTTTTTGAAAGGAAAGCACAATCAGGCAAAAGAACAGCACTTTTTGCCCGGATGTGTCAAATTTTTGTTGACAAATCCCCAAAAATATGATATTCTAATACATATAAACTTGTATAATTTACGGGAGACGCCAAATGAAAACAGCATTTTTGAAAAAAAGCTACGACGAGGTCGTAGCAATGCCCCGCGCCCCGCACAAAAAACCCAAGCGTCCCAACATTTTCTTTCGCACCTTAATTCGTATTCTGTCGGCAAAGGACCTCATTCCCATCAAGTTCTCTTTTGTAAAGAAGGATATGGAAAAGGCGGGAAAGGGACCTTATCTGATATTGATGAATCACTCCTGCTTTTTGGATTTGGAGATTGCATCTGCCATCTTTTATCCAATGCCGTATGGCATTGTTACCACATCCGATGGCTTTGTGGGCAAGGATTGGCTTATGCGTCAAATCGGCTGCTTCCCCACGCAAAAGTTTGTAAGTGACCTGCAGCTGGTTCGCGATATGGACTATCTGCTCAAAAAGAAAAAAACAAGTGTTTTGATGTATCCCGAGGCGGGATACAGTCTTGACGGACGTGCAACACCGTTGCCGAGAAAGATGGGTGGATTGCTCAAGCTGCTCAAGGTTCCGGTCGTTTCGGTACACGTCGACGGTGCGTTTTTGCGCACGCCCCTTTATAACGAACTGAAAAATCGCAAAGTTCCCGTGAGCGCCGAGGTAAAATGCTTGCTGACTACCGATGAAATTCGAGATAAGAGCGTTGAAGAACTCGATGCCATTTTGGATGAAGCCTTCTCCTTTGACCATTTTAAATGGCAAAAGGAAAACAACATCCGCATCACCGAGCCCTACCGTGCAAACGGTCTCGAGCGTGTGCTTTACAAATGTCCGCATTGCCAACAAGAGGGGCAGATGCGTGGCGAGGGCGAAAATCTGACCTGCCACGCTTGCAAAAAGGTTTGGCGTTTGAGTGAGCTTGGCGAAATGGAAGCCCTTGAGGGAGAAACCGAATTCTCGCACATTCCCACCTGGTTCGATTGGGAGCGCGATTGCGTTCGCCGCGAGCTTGAAGAGGGCACATACTCGCTTGAAACCGACGTAGAGGTGTGTATGCTCGTTAATCACAAGGCACTCTATTTGGTAGGAGAAGGACATCTCTCCCACACCAAAGAGGGATTTGTTCTTACGGGTTGCGACGGCAAGCTCGAATATATCCAAAAGCCGCGTGCTTCTTACAGTGTCAATGCCGATTATTATTTCTATGAGCGCGGTGACATCATTTCCATAGGCAACCGCGATTGTCTCTATTATTGCTTCATCAAAGATAACACACCCGTAGCCAAAGCAAGACTCGCATCCGAGGAGCTGTTCAAGCTTAGTGTTTCCGAGTCGCGCAGAAAGCAATAATGCGTTCCGCCCGAAGGGGCACGCAATTTCGTTTTTGGAGGTTTTTATGAAAAAGTTGAACAAGAGAATTCTTGTGTGGTTCTTAACGCTCGCTATGCTCATTCCCGTGTTGAGCGCTGCTGCGGCTCCCGCGTTTGCGGCAACCACAAGCGGTACGCTCAAAAACGTTGACCCCGAGCTGATTACGGGCTTGATTGCCCCCGGTGGGGAAGCAACCATCAATATGGAAAACGGCGGCGGTATTCGCTTTGCCACCAACATCAACCTGAAAAAGTTAGAGGATCTCAAAGCGTTTTGTAAAAAGAGACGTATTGATATTATTACGATTGGAACGCTCATAGCCCCCGTGGATTATGTCCAAGAGGCGGGTGAGTTCAGCAAAGAGAAGCTGGATGCCTTGGGATATAAAACGCCCTATCTTGACATTACGTGTAACTCCGAAATCTTCTACAAGGGCGAGAGATTTATTGCCAACGGATATGACGAGCAGTTTACAGCATCCTTGATGAACATCAAACTCAATAACCGCGATCGCGATTTTGCCGCTATCGGTTATGTCCAACTTACGTTGGCGCAAGGCTTTTACACCATTTACAGCTACGACAACGAGGATATGGATTTGGTGAAAAAGTATGCCACCAGCATCGCCGACCTTGCCGCAAAGGAGCTCGAAAAGGACACTTGGACCGATGACGAGCGCGCAATGATTGGTGACCTTGCCGCAAAAGCCGACGAGGTAGAGATTACATCCGATGAAGTGGCAGACATTCTTACTACGCGCAACCAAGTATTCTTTACCTACACCAAGGGTAGCACCGCGTTCTACAATCGTATTACCTATGATGGCGCCAACGGTTGGAGACTGCAATCCAATCTCCAAAGCTATAACCATTTCAAGGATATCAGCGCAGGTCAGTCCTTGGCGATGTATATGAACGAAGGCTTCAACGACGTTACTGTTCCCTTGACCGTTACCCAAGAGGAAGGTAAGCTTGTTATCAAAGCCGCAGGAACCGAGGCGCACGCCGTCCTTTCTTATGATGCGTTCAATCTCGATTTTTGCAACGCAGAGGGAGAATCCCTTTACAACGTTAACGGCCTGTCACTGTTGAGTGACGGAAAAATTCAAATGACGGGTAGAATGAACCAAACCGATGCCGTTTATGGCGGAGGCGAAACCTTTACCGATGCTAATAAGAGAGGGCAAACCGTTAAGCTTTATATTTCGGATGCTTACAACGCAAACGGAACCTACGTAGCAATTCCGTTGTTCAGCACCTCGCGCGGCGGCGGTATGTTCGTTAACCGTTATGAGTATATGACAGTCAGCTTCCCCCAACAGGGGATCAATGGTGATTGGTCGTTGGTGATGGATTCCGAGCTTTTTGACGGTTACTTCTACGCAACGGGAAAGATTGCCGACGTATTGCAAGCATACACCAACCTGACCGGACACGCATCCCTGCCCGAAGAGTGGGCGCAAGGTTATCTCGTTTGCCGCTATGCTCCCGACTTTAACAGTCTCAACGACATCAACGGCGAACCCAACGGCGTTTATTGGCGCACAGAGTTTCCCAATCCCGAAAACTATTATTACACCCCTCACCTGCTTCTAACGGAAGCGGCAGCAGCAAAGCTTAAAAACAACGCCACCATTCAAAGCAAAGATGGCAAAACCACATATTATACTTATTCAAACGGTGTGTTCAAAGAAGTCAACAGCCGCAGAACCTATACTTATGCGCAGCTGCCCAACAAGGCAGACTGTTATTACGATGACCCAACCAAGGTTTCGTTGGCAGAAAATCCGAATGCACTCTGTCACAAAAAAACTGTTTCGTACGGTTCAAACATTTACCACTACATCATCGAAAGTGATACAGACGACTTCAACTACAACGGTGTTACGGGTGAAACGTATTTCCTGCGTGTTGGTTCCAGAGGAGGCCCCGGCGGAGCAGGTGCCATTTACATTGTTGAAAGCCTGATCGAAGCAGGTATGAAGCCCACCGGTGTTGTTTTAGAGGGCCTTCAATGGTACAATGTAGCTACCGACACAAACCAAAAGACAAATCTCAAAAACTACATCGCATATCTCAATAGCAAAAACATCAAAACATTGGTTTATATGTCGTTGGGTTATCTTACCGGCAGCCCAATGGGCAAAAACTACAAAAACGAGTATAAGCTTTCCGTCAATCTCTGGGAGTACGATCCTGTAACCGGAGAGAAGGGTGAGCTGATTGCCGAAAACGTGACCAACATCCCCAAGAGTGACGAAACCGAAAACCCCGACACCACAAGCGACGGTTCTCAAATTTATTTGGACATTACCAACCCCGATGCGGTGAAGTGGTATGTGGATACTGTTTGGGATGCAATGATCGAGCTTGGAGTTGACGGTGTTAAGATCGACTTCTGTGAATCTGTACCCAATCAGGGTTATTACAAAAAAATCTTTATCAACAAACAACAGAAAGCCGGCTATTTGGAGTACAACTGGCACGATCCTTCTGTGTTTGAAAATGCCGAGGTTCACCACGCATACCCCTCTTACTTTACATCCTTGTTCTACAAGGCAATGGAAGAAAAAGCTGCACAAAGAGATGGAGACACAGGCTTTGTTCTTTTGACACGCGGCGGCGGTATTGGTGCGCAACGTAACCCCTACCTTTGGGCGGGCGACCAAGAGCGCAGATTCCAAAGCTTGTCCACACAGCTTGCCGCTGTTATCAACTCGGGCATTTCTGGCATTCCCTTTATGACCTACGATATGGGCGGATATGCATACGCAGGAACCGCATATCACTATTATGGCGGTCAGCTTGTAACCATTGATGATTCACAAGGCAGCTTTTATCTGGCAGACCAACAGGCAGCAGAGGAATACGAATCCGAAATTTTCGTGCGCGCACTGCAATTCACCACGTTTGGCAATTTGATTCAAACGCACGGCTACGTGCGCCACGTATATCAAATGACCGAGGAAGCACAACAAATTTCCGCGCTTTACAGCGCGCTTCACGAGGAGCTTGCCGATTACTTGCAAAAGCTTTCCAAAAATGCGTGCGATACGGGTATGCCGATGGTTCGCCATATGGTTCTTGAGTATCAAAACGATGCAAACGTGGCTAACATTGACGACCAATTTATGTATGGTGACGCATTGCTCTTGGCTCCTGTTTTGACCTGCAATACAAAGACAAACGAGAATGGCAAAACGGTGCTGGATTACGCATCCACCGTTACGCGTGAGGTTTATCTCCCTGCGGGTGAATGGATCGACCTCAACACCGGTGAGACCATCGTTTCCGAAGGACAAACCATTACCGTGAGCGCAAATCTCGCAAAGATTCCGGCATATCTCAACACTGCATCTGCAGATGCCGAGGAGTTGCAGGCAATCTTTAATGGCGAAACATGGAGTGCCATCAAAGCCCTTGCCAACCCGCAGTAAGCATTGGCGCAAAGATTTTCTGAAAGGAATACATAGCGATGGAAGAAAATAAGAACTATACCGAGCCCGAGAAAATCGAGCAAACAGAGGCTGCAAAAGCAGAATCTGTAACAGGCGACGAAATCAAAGCTGCGGAACCCAAAAAGGAAAAGAAGCCTCTTGGCAAAAAGCAATGGATTATCATCGGTGCCGTTGCACTTGTCGTTATTGCGATTGTGGTTGGCGTGGTTATTTGGCTTGCTTCCGGCAACAAGGATGAAACGCCCTCCGAGGAAACAACGCCTATCGGAACGTGGTATCCGGCAGAGTATCCCGAGGATTATTCCTCTGATGCGGATCCTAAGCAAGAAGACGTCTTTTATAATTGACATTCAAAAAAGCCCGGGGGTGCTTTTTGCACCCCGAGGATCTTTTTTATGTGTTAAAGGAACGGGCGAACACCGTTCGCTCCTACAAAGATAAATAACTTTCTCACAAATCAGGGTGTCCGTGGGTCTCACTTCGGCCCTGTCTCGTTCGCGTTCCAACACCCCAATGGGATGTTTTTCATTCTCGCTCACGCAGCTTCGCTATCTTGGCATCCCGCCCCACCGCCAATCAACTTTCTTAGCGACTGGGGTCTTGGTGGTGCTCAGCCGCTTGCGGCAGCCAAAGCGAGGTTGTACCTCGCGCCGTCCATTTGTTCGTATACTAACACCTCTATTTTTGCCCTTTTGTGTGAAAGTTTTTGAAAGGGGTGTGGGGGAAACTTCTCTCAAGAAGTTTCCCCCACGTCTTTACTCGTTTCTTATAAACTATTC
>JAZQKM010000003.1:0-20916 GCA_045542155.1 Eubacteriales bacterium | reverse complement strand
GGGTGCTTGCAATTTGTTTCTTCCTTCTTAAATAGCTGTGTTTCATAAATGTATGCTGCGGCGGCACAAATAAAGAAAATGGCAATGTTGATCCAGTCCGGCGACTTTCCAATCACTCCGTTATAGGTGTAAAATAGAATTGGAATTAGAATTATTCCAAAAAGAGCGCCTTTTAGCTTAATACACCAATAATTTTCGCGGTTTTTGAAGAAAAAACTCTGAAAAACGGCATAAAGAAACATTGGCCAAAAGAGCAGCTTCATGTGCTCCCAAGTGGATTCGTTCACGCCCGAGAGGGGGGCTATCCACACGGCATTCCCAAGCCATTCATAAAGAAAGTGTAAAATTGTGCCTACAAACGAGGTTACGGCAAAGCCCATTAGTTGCCAAAGTCCAATCGATTTCTGTTTCATAATTCCCCCACAAAAACGTTTTGTAGAATAATATATTCGAAGCATTGATGAAGTATGCCTCAAATCTTGACAAAGTTCGCTTATTTTGCTATAATGAGAGGAGAAAAAGGACAGGAGATATATTGTATGACCGAAGTAGTGGCTGCCCTGATTTGGAGAGGGGACCGATTTATGATATGCCAACGTCCCGCGCACAAGGCGAGGGGGCTTTTGTGGGAATTTGTCGGCGGCAAGGTCGAGGCGTGCGAAACAAAGGAAGAAGCCCTCATTCGCGAGTGTCGCGAGGAGCTTGACGTGCTTTTGTCGGTTGGCGATATTTTTATGGACGTGACGCATAAATACCCCGATTTGACAGTACATCTCACACTTTTCAACGCAACGATTGCCGAAGGCGAGCCCCAAAAACTCGAACACAACGACATCAAATGGATCACGCCGAGCGAAATTCCCAACTACGATTTTTGCCCGGCTGATGAGGAAATTCTTGCCGAAATTATAAGACGTGATGGAAATTCTCAAAAATAACATTTCGCAGGGAGAGAAGATGCAAAAAGTCATTGTTATCGGCTGCCCCGGGAGTGGGAAAACTACCTTTGCCGTAAAGCTGAAAGAGAAAACCGGTCTGCCGCTTTATCACCTTGATGCCATTTGGCACAAGCCCGACAAAACGCACGTCGCGAGAGAAGAATATGATGCACGTCTTGGCGAAATCCTCTCTCTGGATGCTTGGATCATCGACGGCAATTACAGTCGCACGTTAGAGCGCCGCATGGCAGAGTGTGATACGGTCTTTCTCTTTGACCTGCCCGTCGAGGTCTGCCTTGCAGGGGTTATCTCGCGCATTGGTAAAAAACGCAGTGAAATGCCATGGATCGAGACCGAGCTTGACCCTGAATTTGAGCAGCAGATTAAGGACTTTCCAGATAAGGATTTGCCTACCGTCTATGCATTAATTGAGAAATACAACGATAAAAAGGTCATTATTTTCAAAAGCAGAGCCGAGGCAGATGCTTTTTTGAAGGAGCAAAAATATGACATTTGAAACAGAACGTCTTATTCTGCGCCCTTGGCGCGAAGAGGATGCCGCAGATTTATACGAATATGCCAAAGATCCCGAGATCGGGCCCCCTGCGGGATGGCCGCCAAACACAAGCGTGGAGAATAGTCGCGAGCTCATTCGCACCGTGCTTTCTGCGCCCGAAACCTATGCCGTGTGTCGAAAAACAGACGGAAAGCCCATTGGAAGCATCGGCTTTCACCGTAGAGATCTTGCCGAGCGCGAGGACGAATACGAGCTTGGTTATTGGGTTGGCAAGCCGTTTTGGGGGCAAGGGCTCATTCCCGAAGCCTCGCGTGAGCTTTTGCGCTACGCATTCGAGGAGCTCGGTATGACGCGCATCTGGTGCGGTCACTACGAGGGCAACACAAAAAGCCGCCGCGTGATGGAAAAACTCGGTTTTGTCTATCACCACACCACCGAGGGCATCGAGGTCAAGCTCCTTGGCGAGGTCCGCACAGGGCACGCTTTGCTTTTAACAAAAGAGGAGTGGGAGAAGGCGAAGAAATGACAAAACAAGACTTTATCAATTATTGCATAAGCGCATACGGAACGGTGCCGGATTTTCCGTTTGAGGATGATTTCGTCACAACGGTACTCCGACACGCCGATACGCGCAAGTGGTATGCGCTTGTCATGCAAGTGTCGCGGCGCAAATTCGGGCAGGCGAGCGACGAATCTGTCGACGTTGTAAACCTCAAAATGCCTGTCGAAATGTTCGGCTCCTTTGGGACCGAGGATGGCGTCTATCCCGCTTACCATATGAATAAGCTCCATTGGGTTTCGGTTCTCCTTCCCGACGCGACCGACGACGTTATCAAATTTTTAACCAACGTCAGCTTTGCGGCAACACAAAGGAGCAAAACTTTAAAATAATCGTTTAACGGCAATCAAAAAAGGCGGCAACCCAAATGGGTTACCGCCTAAGTTTTTGTGGATTATCAGCCGGTCAAAGTGTTTGTTACGGTCATAATGCACGCCACTGTCGCCATAATGATGCCGCCGATGTAGGGGTTTTTCGTCCTCTTGTAGATGATATGGCTGACAAGAACGGAAAGAGGAAGAATGATGACGATGGGGAAGAGCCAAATGCCCATAATACCGGTCAGTGGGTCAAGCACCATCTTGCCCGTGGTAAAGAATGTGATATACTGAATGGCAATCATTGCCGCAGGGCCGATGAATGCCCAAAACATTTGCGCCACAACGGAGCCGCGCTTTGTGTAGGTGTAGCAGTTGTTGCATACGCTGGTTGCAATATAGTAAATAAGCCAGAAGGGCAGGAAGCAAAGAACCTTGACAAGATGCTTGGCTTCAAATGCTCGAATGGTTGCAAAGCACCAAAGTCTGTAATCGGTCAGGAAGAAGTAATCGGAGAGGAATACAAGCAAGAACGCCGAGGCAACGACCGTAAGCGCGAGAACAACGGTGCGCCACATTTTGTATTTGCCGATCTTCTCGCCTCTTTCCCAACGGTCGAGGAGGGAGGAGGATCTGATCTTGCGAACGGTGCCGAGCGTGAACAGACCGCAAAGCAGCGACCACGCGCCGATAGCAAAGGAACCGCCTTGATTCCATATAGCAATCATCATAGAACCGACAAAGCCGACAATAAAGCCGATAAAGTAGAAGGGAATGCTCCATACGGCGCCCCAGAAGCTTCTGCTGCGCGCTTTCTTGCCTGCAACGCCTTCCAATGCGGGCCAAGGCTCAACCTTTTCTACGGTCTTTAAAATGCCGAAATAACGGGTGTTGAGCAGAGCAAGCGTCAAGGATACGATGAACATAAAGAAGCCGACAACGCCGAGTGCGTTGAATGCCGCCTTGAATTGCCAAATTTGATCATAACCATCACGGGAAACGGGCTCACCAAACGTACGGTCGAAGAAATTTACGCTAAATGCGACAACGTCACCCGAAAAATGCGCCCACGGGTGCGTAATTGCAGGGTTATAGATGGCGCGAATGGCGATTTTACCGTCTATTTCTTCTGTGTAGAATTCACCTGCAATGCGCGCATCAAGTCCTGCGGGGTCAACGCCAAAATGCAAGAAGGATTGCGCAGTTACTTGGTTGATGTAGTCTCTGGGAGCACTACCCTCAACGCGGTGGAAGAATTCGTCGTATTGGCAAGCAACGATTGCGGCATCACGTGCGCCGAATTGATTATAGAAGTTGCCGTCCTCGTCGTAATACACCGCATCGTTGGAGACGAGCAGAGCTGCGGCGATGAGACCTTCTGCATCCTGAAGAACCGCCTCGCGGCAAGCAAGAGCACCGTTGGAATGACCTGTGACACCGATTTTGGTTGTGTCAACAAAGGGGAGAGTCGTGAGGTATTTTACACCGTCGTAAAGGCCGTTTGCATTGTTCTTGTCATCCCACCAGGTGTTGGACTTAATAACCTCGGAATCACCGTGACCGTACATGCTAATGGCGAGCACAACGTATCCGCGGCGCGCGTATTCAACGTAGTTAAGGTCTTGCATTTCGCGGTTGTTGTACCAACCGTGGCTGACGACGATTGCAGGGGCTTTGTTATCCTCGGTGGCTGTTTTGGGAACGAGCAGGAGCGCGTCAAGCTCGTGTCCGCTCTCGGTAACAAAGGTCATGTCGTGGTATTCGATAGCACCGAAGTTGGTTTGGAACAGACTTGCTCCAAAGGAACTGAGAAGACAAACTAAAAGTGAAATGGCTAAAAAGAGCTTTGCTTTGCTTTTCATCATTTTTGTCCTTTCTGTAATCATTATGCAAACAGTGCCTGCACAACTAAATTATACAATGATTTTGTGCGTTTGTCAACATAAAATAAAAAAGCAGAACAAACGATAGGTCTGTTCTGCTTTTTGCAGTGTCGTTGGATTTTATTCGCCGAGTGCTTTTTCAACAGCGGCAATCAGCTCTTGGTGGGTGAGAGAGCCAATAAAGTAATCTGTAATTACGCCGTCTGCATCAATTACAACGGTAACGGGGCAGGCTTGAATTTTAAAAAGGTTGGTACAGTACGAACCGGTATCCCAAGCAATGGTCATTGTGCCGTCATTCCATTCGGGATGTCCCGAATCGTTTGCGATAAAGTCGGTTACGTTTACATTCGGTAGATTAATGTGAACCGCTGCCACGCTTACTTTATCAGAATAAGCGGTTGCCATTTGATAGAAATAGGGCAATTCTTCCAGGCAAGGTCCGCAGGTTGTAAACCAGAAATTAAGGACGACCACGCGACCCTCGGAGGTTTCCTTTTGCACGTCAAACTTTTCATTGCTGCCAACAATATCAAGGGAGATATTAGGGCAGGTCTTGCCAACCGTCGTTCCCACGGGGGGCTTAGCAGGGGTATCGGGGTTGGTATTGTCACCGGATGTTGTTTCTTCCGTTTCGGGGAAGAGGGGCTTTTCCTCTCTGCCGTCAATAAAGTTGAAATACACAAGTGTTGTGCAAAGGAGTGCCGCCATCAGCACACCAACCGCTATTTTGATGACGGTGTTGCGTTTTTGAATTTTCTTTGCGCGAGCTTCAAGGGCGAGCTTTTCTTTTTTACTTGCGCTCGGGGCAGCATCAATTACGTTGGGGGCGAGGAAAAATTTGGAGCCGTTCCATTGAATGGCTTTGGTCGGGCAGGCGGAAATACATTCACCGCATTGAATACACTCGGTATCGCCAACCTTTTTAATATCCATTTTGCATTTTCCAATGCAAAGACCGCAATCGGTGCAGCTTGCACGGTCTACCTTTACGCCAACCAACGAAATCTTGTTAAAGAGTCCGTAAAGCGCACCCAGAGGGCAGAGGAACCGGCAGAAGAAGCGGAACAGGAATACGCACGCCACAAGGATAGAGACCATGAGAAGGAATTTCCATGTGAAAAGCGGACCGAGCATACGCAGATAACTCTCATTCACGCTGTTGGAGAGCAATCCCATAGCACCTTCCAAGGTTCCTGCGGGACAAATGTATTTGCAAAATCCCGGCAGAGGGAAGTTGCGGAAGGCATAAGCGAGGGGAAGGATGCCTACGAAAAAGACCAAAATGACGTATTTCAAAAAGGAGAATACGCGGGTGATCTTGCTCTTTTTGATTTTTGGGGTGGGGATCTTATGTAACAGCTCTTGAATCAAACCAAAGGGGCAGAGGAATCCGCAAATCCAGCGGCCAAACAAAAATCCGTACAAAATAATAATGCCAAAAACGTAGTACGGGGCGGTTTTGTTGCTGGATGCAAGCGAATTTTGGAGTGCGCCGAGGGGGCAAGCACCCGATGCACCGGGGCAGGAATAACAGTTCAGGCCCGGTGTGCAAATATTTTTCAAGGGACCGGTGTAAATGTTACCTGTACGGAACCCTTTGAGGTTTGCGTTAAAGAGCAATGCGGCATAAACCTGAATCAGCTTGCGCTTAGAGGGTTTGTGTTCTTTGAACCAATTTAAAATTTTTTTCATGCTGTCCCTCCTTAACCAAGACCGATGCACTCGGTGCAAATGTTTACGGCTTTTGCAAGCACGTCAGCCATTCCCCCATTGAGAATGCCCGCAATAATGAGTGCGATGGCGGCAATGAGCAGTGCAATTCGAATGCCTAAAACGAGGTTTTTATGTCGAGAGGATGCTTCGCCCTGAACGGCAGGAGATACGGTCTTCGACTGTGCGATTGCAGATTTTACATACCCGATTTGACGTTCAACCGAGGCGTTTTCAAGATACATAAATGCGATTGCAACACCCATGGCAACAAAGCTGCAAGGGAGTATCCACAGGCAGGCGGCAATTACGCTTGCGTTGTAATCGGCGCTGTAGTTGTTAAAATTGAAAGCATAAATGACTGCGGGAATGGCTACTGCACAAACGATTGCAATAGAAGCAATTTGCAGAACGGTATGCGTTTTTTGCTCTTTTTTGATGAGCGCGAGCGTGTTTTGGTCACAAGCGTCCACATTCAGCTTTTTTTGCAAGAGAGCTAAGGTGCTCTTTTTTTCTTTGATTGCCTTTACATGTCTTTTCTCATCGGGCAAAAAGGGCATTGTAATCAATCCGATCACGGCCAGGGCAACCGTGCTCCAAACGGGGATTGCAATTTTTGCAAACGCCTTGGAAATATTGGCTACCGTAAACGGGCGGTTGCCAATTTTATAAATGTTCACACACGCAATCATTAACAGTATTCCCGTAGCAATCAGCATAAGGGAAAGCACAATACCGTAGATGAGGCGTATGGATTGGAGAGTTTTCTTCGACATACATATCTTCCTTTCGATTCATAGTGGATGCTTACAACATAATATCTCATCTTATATTATAACATCGAACGGCAATAAAATCAAGAGGATTTTTTGGTTTTGCGAAGATTTATGTCTGGGACACAAAATATCCCCGACGGTTGTATCCGTCGGGGATAGGTGTAAATTCAAAAGCTGTTGGGTGCTTATTGGGGATCTGCTACTGCGGTCAGTTGAACAGTCAGCTCGGTTGAGTTTGCAGGGAAGTAGAACACAGCCTCATTGGCATAACCCGCAAGGGTAATCTTTACGGTGTAATCATCGGGTTCATCATACTCAAACGTTGCAATGCCATCTGCATTAGTAACTCCGGGCAGTCTACATAAATTGCCAACGCAAAGTTGCACTGTTGCACCTGCAAGGGGAGCATTGTTTTCGTCTACTACGGTTACTTTATAAACAATGGTAGTAACAATAGGCTCGGTTACGGGCTCGGTCACGGGCTCGGAGGGGGTGCTTTCGGGATCGGTTGCTTGCGTGGATGTGGTGTTGCTTTCTTGATTGTTTTGGGGCTCCTGCTTGCAGGAGCAAGCAATCAGCAATACGCTAGTCAAAATACAAACGATTGCAATCAGTTTCAGGAATGTGTTTTTTCTCATGATTAACCTCCAAAAATTATTTTTATTCTACATAGTAACCGCAGAAGAGCAGCCATGCGTATTCTTGATTATAAGGTGCACCCAACAATGCGGGAGTAAAAATATTAGCATCGGATGTGGGATTCCACCAGTTGTTTTTGTCTCCAAAGGTTTGAATGGCTTCGGCAAGTTTTTTGGTAAGGGGAATTCGGATGGGATCCTTTATCGGATCTTCTCCGGGAGCGGCCATACCGTATTGGATGAAGAGCTCGTTATAGCTGCGTTTTTCTACCAGATTTCCATTGACGTCATAGATATATGCGCCCATTCTTTGGTTTGCACAAATGGTTTGGATGCTACTGACAAATTGTGAATCCGACGTCAGATCAATAAAGATAATGGGACCGTCTTTGGAACCAAGATGATAATAGCCGTCCGCTTCATTGTAAACCGCCTTAACCGACAAATCGGTTAGATCGATGGTGGTATAAGTGCCGCTGAGTGTTGTGCTCAATTGTTTTTCTACCATTTCCGCATCTTCAAGGCAGGGTGTCCAAGGTTCATCTGTGATTCGTGTTCCGGGATCCCCTGCATTTTTGATTTTGAGGATGCAGGAGGTTGCCGAGTCGGACTTTACTGCAAACACATATTCGCCGCCAAGCTCACTGGCGTAAACACTCACTGCCAAACCGTTTTCAAGGCTTGAAATAGAGGAGGTGTCTGCGCTAAGATCTATTCCTTGAACGAAGAAGGTGTTGCCGTGATAGCTGATTGTCAAATTGGAATTATCCTCGTATGTAATGGTATAAATCGCCGCGTTTATTGGGGCAAAAATGAAGAACGTATAATCATTAGGCGTCAAGGTTACCTTTGTGGCGCCTTCCTTGATATAATACGCGGGATAATCGGCAGAAATCGGATATCCTACGAACAAGGATGTTTTCTCTTCTTCTGCAACGGTTCGGAAGAGGCGAATCGTTGCCGAGCGCTTCTCGGGTGTGAGTACACAAAGAGACTCGTCAAATGTATAACTTCCGTTTAATTGGGAAAGATCAAGAACGATTTGATAGGTGCCAATCTCGAGATCCATCGAGAGAAATTCGCCCTTGTAGGGATACATTTTGACTTGTTCGCCGTTTTGCATAACCTTAACAAAGATGTCACTGATGGGGTTACCAAGACCGTCTACGATCCAAACGCCATGAGGCTCGCTGATGCCACAGGCTTGACAAGTGCCGCCGTTAAAGGAGTGACCGAGAGGCGGGATAACAACTTGAGAAACGGTAACGGATGAGCAAACGGTGCACTTCTTTCCGTCGGTTTTGCCCGACGTGGTGCAGGTTGCCGCAATACCCAAAATGATTTCCTCGGTGTGAGGAGTCATAGCAAGAATATCCGATCCCATTTGCTTGCCGCAATCGCAAATCCAATGTCTGACACCTGCTTCCTTACAGGAGGGAGGGGTTACAACGATCCACACATTTCCTTTGTGGATATGAGATTCCGAAATAGCGGGAATCGCTTCGGTTTGTGTGGTGGTCTCGCAACGAATGCATTCCTTGTGCTTGCTACCATTTACGTCAATTTCAGCAACCTTGTCGATGATCCAGTCGCTTTCGTTGTGTTCAAGCGCAGCAATTTCTTGCTGTTCCAAAATTACGGCTTTGCAAACCGAGCATTTTTTGCCGGCTGTCAGACCTTTTTCACTACACGTGGCTGCTTTTCCGGCAACAATTTCTTCGGTGTGCGCCGTAGTTGCAATTACGGCTGTTTCCAGGTTCTCTTTACAGGAAACGCACTCCTTGTGTTTGGAGCCTACTTCACTACAGCTTGCATTTTTGTCAACGATCCATTCGGTTATTTCATGTGCACAGGTTTCAGAGGGATTGGGATGGGGGTCTTCGGGCTTTTTTGAGAAAAAGTCCCAGAAGCCCGCCATAGTGAGAGCAAAAGCGATAGCACCTGCGATTGCAGCAACCAACAGAGCGCAGAAATAAGAACGCGCAAAGCTGCGGCCGTGACGGCTCTTACCGTTGATAGCGTGTACCAACAGGAAGATCCAACCGATTACGGGGATAGCATATAGAACGCAGCGGCCGAAATAATTCCAAGGGGAAAGGGGTCTGTATTCTTTGACGATAAGCTTGTCGTTGGCTTTGCGTAATTTTTTAGTGTTTATTTTTTTTGTGTCTTTCATACTAAACCTCACAAGTTAACGGTTTTGCGCTCAAGCACCAATGTTTTTGTAGTAGTAGCAAAGCTTTGTCCAGGAATGCTCTACGCCTTCGAAGGTGTATTTATCCATATATGCCTGCAAAATTTTAGCGAGTTCTTCATCTACTGCAACACAGCCCTCAAGCTCGGGGGCATCGGTGGAAGCGGGAATCATTTTTTCAAGATATACTTCAATATCGTCGGTGAGATCTTCGCCTTCGCCGTGGTAGATTCCGGAAAGAACCTCTTCCAGTTTATAAATTTCCGCATATTCCGCATAAGCTTCGCCCCAAAGTCCTTGGTAGTATTCGCGGCAAGCGTCCACGTCATTATTGAGCTCCGCCAGCTTTGCCACTACCTGTTGGTCGTATTCGTTGTAAGAGAAGTTGAAGCCACCCAGCTCAATTGCCTTTTGAATGGAATAATTGAACAGGCCGGTAGCGTATTTGAAATCGGCATAAACGATAGAGCCAGGCGTTCCATCTGCGAGCTTCTCGTGATAGTAGCCGTCATCGCCGAGTATTACGTCAATACCGCCGGCAATGGTTTGGTTCATTTGACCGGTTGTGCTTTCTGTGTAGGTGAAGTATCCGGGAGAGGCCAGGTGGAAGTGTTGGTAGCTTTCGGCAAGGTATTCTACGGTAAAGGTAAAGGTGCCTGCGGCGTAAATGTCATAGTAAGCAATGTCAATGTAGTAGGTTTTGCCGGCTTCAAGGTAGAGGAGCATGGATACGTTAGTCGTATCGATTACTTGACCGTCATAGGGGCGGTCTACGATAGATGCGGTGTGAATGATCTCGTATTTGTCGTCAAAGATCCATCCGTCTACCGGATCCTTACTTTGGGAACGGATGATATATGCGCCGGATACAGTGGGAATGAACTTGTATTTCAAACCACGGGGCATAATCACGCGTCCGTCATACACAACCGTGTTGAATTTCTTTTCGGTATCGGTTGAAAGAACGGTATCAAAGGCTGCAAAGAAGGCAACGCCCTTAACGGGGTCTTCGAGGTGCTCAACATTCGGTCCGTATGCATCGTAGTAGATGCAGGCTTGGAGCCATTGGTTGGGGTTTTCGGGTTCAAAGCCAACAATATTAGCAGCTCTTTCCAAAAGTCCCTTGAGCTCCTCAGTTACGGGGCTATATCCGTAGGCTTTGCCGTTGATTGCGTAGTTACAGTAAGTTACGAGCGCTTCGTAAATATTACCCTGTGCATCGATGAGAGTGCCATTGTAGCCAAGGTCGTTGAGAGAGGTGTCTTTGCTTAATTGTGTGCCCGCCATCAGATTAACGAGCAGAAGGGGACCGTCTTCGGTTCCTACGTGATAGTAGCCGTCAGCGGCATTGTAAACAGCGGTTACGTATTGTTGATATCCCAAGCCGTTTGCGTTGGGCTTGGTTGCTGCCTGACGCGGGATATAAGTCGTGTCCGTCATATCCTCAATTTCAACTGTGCGGAGATTTTTCAAATATACGCGGTCCTCTCCCTCATCGGTGTCACCGTCCTTCAAATAGATGAAGGTGACCTTGTAGGTTCCGTCTTCAACGGCGACGTAGGGATAGCAGGTTTTCCATTCGGTGCTATAGGAGCCGGAAATTTGAATGATGTCCTTGCCTTCTACAAGGATGTAGAGAATGTCACTTGCGTATTCGGTATCCGAGAGGTAATCAACCGCCAAAACATCGCCTGCCTTCAGTTCTACTGTTGCGTGGAGTGTTGCAAAGGAGGCGTCCTTATAGGAGTTTGCGGGGTATATGCAGCTCTGTCCATCCTTGCTTCCAACGAGGAAGGGCCAAGAGTATTCTGCATCTGAAGAGTCGGTTTCCGGTGCATACGTAGCACTGAAATCGGTGCCGTTGAGTGCTGCGCCGATCTCCTCGGAGGAGGGCATATCAACGTTGGGGAGCTCGGCGGGAGTGAGCTCATTGATGGAGTTGAAGAGCTTTTGCTCATATTTGTCCGAAGAGAAATGATCAAAAACAGCAATAAAGGGCTTTTCGCTGGTCAGGCCGCCAACCTCAATGAGGCAGATGGTACCGTAGCGGTCAACCAAAATCGAAGTGGGATAACCTCTAAGATTAAACGCAGTTCCCAATGTGGTATAGTCCTTTGCTACGGGGAAGGTAAGTCCCATGTTTTCCTTAAAGGATGCGATCGTTTTTTCGTTGTCGGAGGGATAATTGTTGAGCGCGATAACTTCAATGTCATCCTTGTACTTTTCATAAGCCGATTCCAAATAGGGGAACTCGTTTACGCAAGGACCGCAGGTGGAATACCAAAAGTTGATCAGTACAGCTTTCTTTGTTTTCAGCGTTTCCGAGAGGGTAAAAGTGCTTCCGTCTGTTGTCAGGAACGAGAAATCGCGGATAATGTCTCCAAGCTGATATCTTACACCCGTCAGGTCGGAATCCTCAATTACAGAGGTCATCAAAACGATGTTTGCCGATGTGCCTACAAAGTAATATTTGGGTTCTGCGGTGTAGCCCTTCAAAGCGGAAACAGATACCTCAATGTGGTAATTGTTCGAGGGCTTGAGCAAAACGGTTCCAATGCCGTTTGCATCGGTTTGACCGTAGGTAACCAGATCTTCACCCTCGTAAATGAGGAAGGTGACGTTTGGAACGGCGAGTCCGCCGATTCTTTTGATGCTAACGGTATATTCGGTTTTATCACTCGGGGTAGGAGTGGGCTTGTTATCGTCGTTTCCTGTGGTGTTGGTTGCGGTGGTTTCTTGCTCAACGGGGTTGTCTTTGTTACAACCAATCATCGCTGTGCTCATTGAGAGTAACAGCATTATGAGAGCTAAAGCCGTTGCAAGAATGCGAGTGTTTTTCTTCATAAGAAATCTCCTTGATTTTGTTTATTTTTGAACGCAGGCCAAAAAAGGCAATAAACATCCATCCTATATGATAGCATATTATTTGAAGAAAGTCAATACCAATATTGCATTTTTATGCAGATAAATATAAAATTTTTATTAATTTATATAAAAATATGCAAAAAGGGCTTGCGTTTTTTTCAAGAATGAGGTATAATTATTATATCTGTGTGAGAAACAATTTGGCTCATTTTAAGCGAGAAGAAAAACGAAAGGTAAAAAGAGAAAATGACGACGAACCGAAACAAATTGACAAGAATGATGCGCTCGATAACAGTGCTCTTGTTGGTGGTTGCTATGGTGTTTTCCGTTGCAAGCATCCTCATCAAGGATACGACGCAGCAGATCACCGATTCTATCATCAAGTTGACCGACAAAGACATCAACAAGAATCTGGATCAGTACATCAACAGCTCGGTAATGTACAAACTTCCGAGCACGGTAAAGGATACCGATGATATCTCGGTTATTATCCGAGTAAAAGAGGCTTCCTTGCTGGATGCATACGAGGCAGGAGACAAATCGCTTTCCTTTACCGAGTATGCTTACTCCCAAGAGGCAGATCTTGTTACTGACAAGATTTTGGCACAAAAGGAAACAATCCTTTCAGACTTTGACAACAGAGAAATCAATTACACCGTTGGCGCGGATTACAAGGCGATCTTCGGTGGATTTGAGGTGACGATTAAAGCAGGGGACTTTGAGGCGCTTTGCAAGACGCTGGGAGACCGCGCCGAAGCAATCGTCGGTGACGAGTACAACACCTGTGAGACGCAGCTTGTCGAAAACAAGGTTAACGTTTACGAGACGGGTATCTTCAACAGCTCCTCGTTTGGCTATGACGGAACAGGTATGGTTGTCGCAGTTCTCGATACGGGTCTTGACTACAATCACACCGCGTTCTCTGTTTCTAACTTTACAGCAGACAGAAACAAGCTTGGTATGACCTTTGCCGATGTAGAGAGCTTTATTTCGGATACGAAGGCAAACAAGTTGCACAACGGCTTGACCGCATCTGACGTATATCTCAACGAAAAGGTTCCGTTTGCGTTTGACTACGCAGACTATGACCCCGACGTATATCCCATGACTCCTCAGGCGAGCGAGCACGGAACACACGTTGCAGGCGTTATCGCGGGTAAGGACAGCGAAATTACCGGTGTTGCTCCCAATGCACAGCTTGCCATTATGAAAATCTTCTCGGACGTTGTATCTACCGCACGTACGTCTTGGATTTTGAGCGCACTTGAGGACTGTGTTGTTCTCGGTGTTGACGTTATCAATATGTCCATCGGTACCAGCTGCGGATTCAGCCGCGAGATGGACAAAGAAGCAATCAGCGGTGTTTACGACCGCATCCGTGCAACGGGCATTAGCATGGTTGTTGCAGCATCCAATAGCTTTAATTCCACCTACGGTTCCGAAAAGAACGGTAACCTAGGTCTTACCTCTAACCCCGACAGTGCAACCGTTGGTTCTCCTTCCACATACGAGGGTGCAATGTCTGTTGCATCTATCAGCGGTACAAAAACTCCCTATCTTCTGTACAACGGCAAGATCATATACTTTACGGAATCGACAGACCGTGTAACGGAAGAAAAGAATTTTTACGATGATATTCTTCCTGCCGGCGCTAACGAGATGGAGATAGGATACATCACCATTCCGGGTGCGGGACGTTCGGCGGATTATAGCGGACTCGACGTTACCGGCAAAATCGTGCTCGTTCGCCGCGGTTCAACCACCTTTGAAGAAAAGGCAAACGTAGCACAGGCGAAGGGTGCTGCGGGCATCATCATTTACAACAATGTGTCGGGTGACATCAAGATGAACGTTGGAGACGCAACTCTTGGTGTATGCTCTATCAGCCAGGATGACGGTGAAATGCTTGCCGCTGCCGGAACGGGAATACTCAAGCTCAACAGATCACAGAAGTCCGGTCCCTTTATGTCCGACTTCTCCTCTTGGGGTCCCACTCCCGACCTTGGCATCAAGCCCGAAATCACCGCACACGGCGGAATGATCTATTCGGCCATCCCCGGTCAAAGCTACGACCATCAGTCAGGAACTTCTATGGCATCTCCCAATATTGCAGGTGTTACAGCGCTCATCCGCCAATATGTGGTTGAGAATTTCCCGGAGATAGCAAACGATGCTGTTAAGGTAACGGCATTTGTTAACCAGTTGATGATGTCCACTGCGGATATCGTTTACAACACAAACGGCTTGCCCTATGCGGTTAGAAAACAGGGTGCAGGTCTTGCGAACCTTGACAACATTGCAAATACAAACGCATACATCATTACCTACAAAAACGGGAAAGAAATGGATAAGACCAAGCTTGAGCTTGGCGACGATCCCACCAAGTCCGGTGTTTACACGCTGACCTTTGCTGTTAAGAACTTTGGAACAACTTCGCTCTCTTACAACGTTTCGGCTGTTGTTATGACCGAGGGTGTCAGCGAGACCAAGACCAACCAAGGTCAAACGACGGTGGATGAGCAGGGATACCTACTCAGCGGTGCGAAGGTAGAAATCACATCTCTTTCCGGTGCAACGCAAAACGGAATGAGCATTACGGTTGGTGCAGGTCAAACCGCAAACGTTACGGTTAAGGTCACGCTGAGCGCGGATGACAAGAAGTATCTCGACGATTCCTTTGCAAACGGCATGTACGTTGAAGGATTTGTTGTTTTGGATGCTGCCGATGCAAACGTAGTTGACCTTAGTGTTCCTTATCTCGCTTTCTATGGCGATTGGACCCAAGCTCCCATTTTCGACCTTGACTATTACGCAACCAACAAGGATGAGCTTGATGACGGCATCGACCTGCTCGATAAAACTCTCCCCGATGCATACGCAACTCGCCCCATTGGTAGCGTTCAAGACGATTTTGTAAGCTATCTCGGTTCTTTCTACTTTGTTCAAAATCCGAACACCACGCAAATTGCGGCTGACCGCAAGTACGTTTCTCTTTCCAACCAAGTAGGCTCGGTTCACGAGCTGAGCAACGTTTGGGCAGGTCTGCTTAGAAACTGTGCAAAGATCGTGGTTACTATCACCGATGATGCGACGGGTGAGGTTATCTTCGAAAGGGTAAATGAGGACGTTCGCAAATCCTACGGTGACGGCGGATCTATCTATCCCGCTGACGTAAAGATTGAATTCGATGCTTACGAACACCAACTGAAGAACAATACAACCTACACAGTAAAGCTTCAGGCATATTTGGACTACGGTGACGGTGGCATTTCCACAAACAAGAGCAATACCTTTGAATTCCCGCTGACTGCCGACTTCCAGGCACCTGCGGTTACCGACTGCGAGTTCTACACCGAGTATGACCGTACAGCAGACCGTACACGTTTGTTCGCCAAGGTAGCGGTTTACGATAATCACTATTCAATGGCACTCCAAGTTGGATACGTTAAGAATACTGCAGACGGATACATGCTCGAAACCTTTGATCAGTATCTCACACCCATCTATTCCGAAAAGAACTCTACGTCCTACGTTATTTACGAATTGACCGACTACGTGGATGATATCAAGAAAAATGCGGTCAATGCAAATAGCTTTACGGTTGCAACCTACGACTACGCGCTCAATACGGCAACCTATGAAATCGCACTCCCCGACGATTTCGATTCCTTCTATTTTGAAGAAGAATCTCTGACCTTGAGTCCCAATCAGGTCTACACGCTCAGACCTATGGCATATCCCGGCACCGAATGGACAGAGCTTCTTGAGTACAACGTTACAAATGCCAATAAGGTTGCTCATATCGTCAACAACAAGGTAGTAACCGATGCTCCCGGTCAGGCTGTTATCATTGCCAAGGATCCCAAGACCAACAAGCAGGTTCTTTTGAATTTGACGGTTCTCGGAGAGGGCGATGAGGGATACGTCAAATATGACAAGCCCGTAACCGACAACTTTACCCTGACGGGTTACAAAACCAACAAGGCGTTCTACTTCCTTTCCAGCAGCGAGCGAGAGATTGGAAGTACGGGCGACGAAATGAAATTCACGGGCGGCCACTATTCGCTGTCGATGTATCCGTCCGAATCTGTAACGCTTAGATACAAGCTCGATGCATACTATCCCAACATCACAGAGGTCATTGCCGAATCGGGTAACGATAACCTTGTGAAGGTCGAAAAGGTCAACGGTGAATGGGTGATTACTGCAAAGGCAGAGGGTTATGCATCTGTTTCCGTCAACGTTGTAATGGGTGGAAAGAGTACCTACTATTCACAAACCATCAATATCGAAATAAAGGATCCTTACATCACAACCGGTCCTTCGTTGACACATTATTTTGGTAACGGTGGCAGAGTAGAAATTCCCAAGTCGCTTGCCATTACCGACATCGGTCAGTTCGCGTTTTCCAACTTTGACTACGTGGTTAAGGGTCCGGAAGATGAGATTTCCGAGGACGATCCCACGGCTACCAAGCAGTGGTTTATCGGTGAGGATACCATTGAGGTTGTTGTTATTCCCGAGGGCGTTAAAACGATTGGCTCTTATGCGTTTGCAAATCTAACGGCGCTCACCACGGTTGTTCTCCCCTCAACGCTGGAAAGAATCGACTTCGGTGCCTTCTACGGATGCACGTCACTGACGACGGTAGAGGGAATTGAAAACGTTAAATTTATCAATAGAGATGCATTTGCCGGATGCGCGCTGCGCGGAGAAATATCTCTTGACAAGGTTGTGGCAATTGCAGATCGCGCGTTTGCACTCAACAAGAAGCTGGAGAATGTTACCCTTGGAAGCAACGTTCAGTCCGTTGGTGCGTATGCATTCAGCAACAACACCGCGCTGAAAACAGTTACTATCAAGGCTCCCATCATCAAGCTTGGTCAAAACGCGTTTGAGTTTTGTAGCTCCCTCACGGAAATTGCAATCAATGCAGCCGTTATTCCTGCCCAAGCATTTAACGAGTGCACCTCGCTTAAAACCATTAAGCTCGGTAAAGACGTTGCCGTTATTAGTGAGTATGCCTTTAGCAATGCTAAGGCAGAGACGTTTGTGGTTGACCCCGACAATGCAACGCTTAAGTTAGCAACCTCGGGCACATACCTGACAAACAAAGCGGGAACCGAGATTTTGCTTGTGGCTCCCGGTTTCAAGGGCGAATTCCGTGTATATGATAGCAATATCACCTCTGTGGGCCCCAATGCCTTCTCCGGAAGTACGCATATCACCTCGGTTATCATTCCGAGCGTAACACACGTAGGCGATTATGCATTTGCATATTGCGAAAAGCTTGCAACAATCGAGCTTGGCACACTTGAACTCATCGGTGATTACGCATTCTACAAAACCGCAATTACACAGGTTCCTTCCTTAAATCAGATCGATCGCATCGGTGCATACGCGTTCGCGTACACTAAGGTGACGACCCTCAACGTTCCTGACGGAATGATCATTGGGGATGGTGCATTCAGAGAGTGCAAATTCTTGGCATCTGTTACAATCGGTAACAACGTTAAGATCGGCGCAGATGCGTTCAGACTCGACAGAGAGACAAACTTCACCGAAATCCCCGGTAACTATAAGGGTGAAAACGGGCTTCTCGTTTATTACTACATTTACACATCTCCTCTCCATGAGCTGACGATTGGCAACAACGTTACAATCGGCAACAGCGCATTTATGGGAGCTGCCGAGCTTGAAACAGTAACGCTCGGTGAGGGTGCGATTATTGGTGATAGCGCATTCTACAACACACCAAAGCTCACAAGCATCGACCTTTCCAAGGTTAAGTCCATTGGCGCTTCGGCATTCTCGGGCGACGTTCTGTATGAGTTTGTTGATATCAATATGACAGAGCCTGCGATTGATGCCAATAGAGAATACAAGTACAGATACTACGCTCCTGCTTTGACGATTGTCGATCTTTCCTCTTTGGAATCGCTCGGCACAGCTGCGTTTGAGTTCTGCCGTGAGTTGACAACAGTAACACTCGGCAATAACATCGATACGATTCCCGCAAGAGCGTTCAACCTTTGCGTAAAGCTTACGAGCATCGACCTTTCGTCGGTTAAAACGATTGGCGAGAGTGCTTTCTGCGAGGCAGAGCTTATGAGTGTTGTACTCGACTCCGCAGAGAAGATCGACAAGTATGCTTTCGTATACAATAAAAAACTGACACAAATTACATTTGGCAAAGAGGGCGTTGTTCTCGGCGAGGGAGCATTCTCCTACTGCGAAGCATTGAGCAACGTTGTCGGTTCTGCCTTCATCGGCGAGGTTGGAGATTATGCGTTTGCATATACAAATGTAACCTCTATGGATCTGTCGGGAGCGGTTCGCATCGGCGATGGCGCATTCCTTAAGGAAGTTAGAACTCCCTTTGAAGTAAAGCTGGGTGAAAAGCTTACCGATATTGGTGAGAATCCCTTTGCAATGTGTAAGCTTTCGAGCTTTGAGTCCGTTGCTTTTGAAGAATTCAACGGCGAAAAGTTTGAAAAGCCCGTATCCACCTATGATCTCAGTGATACTGTTAAGGTGATTGACGGTATGCTGTATCGCGTGGTACCCAACGGTCTTGAATTGATCACTTATACGGGTGACCGTACGTTGGTAACGGTTGCCGACGGCACCGTAAGAATTACCGCGCTGGCATTTGCGGGAACAGAAGTTGTTCAAGTTGTTCTTCCTTCTACGCTCTGTTCTATCGGACATAAAGCATTCTACGGTTGCGAAGCACTTACGATGGTATCCTTTGCAAGCTACGATGCTCCCATTTTGGAAGAAGAGTATGATTACGACTATTGGCTGAGTGCCGAAAATCTCCCTGCAACGGGTGAATATCAGTATCAGGATGCCTACACGGGTGAGACGTTGATTTATAAAGGTCTCGGAATCGTTCCTTATTTTATGTGGAACGCAACCGACACGCCTTCTGTCATCTACTACGGTGCAAACTTTACCAACTACGTAGGCCGTGTGGATAACACCATTATTATGGTAAGACCTGTAAACGGCTTGCATTACGATTCGTTTGTTTACGGCAAATACTTTGCTTTGGCGGTTGACGGTTCTGCGGCGGCAGATCAAACCACGCTGGCGGCAATCGCGGCAATCAATGCGCTTCCCGATAACATTACGTTGGCGCACAAGGAGCTTGTTCTTGCAGCAAGAGCAGCGTATGATAAGGTTACGTCGGATACGCAAAGAGGTCTTGTAACCAATTTTGAAAAGCTCCGCAAGGCAGAGCAAAAGATCAGCGACCTTGAGTACATCAAAAATCAGCAAAGCGGCAATACAGAAACAACGCCCGAGGCCCCCGGCACCGATACAGACAAAAAGGTCGATATGCAGGTGGTATGGATGATCGTCGTTCTTTCCGTGCTTGCAGTATCTCTGGCGGCAGCGGTTGTGTTCTGTGTGCTCTATTTCAAAGCGCAAAAGGGCAAAGCAACTTTGCAAAACGAATCGGTTAAGAATACCGAAAAAGAAATCGGTGAAGCTACCGCAGAAAACACCGATAACTTTGAAGAAGATCCCAAAAACGAAAGCACAGACAGCTCCGATGCTGAATGACAGTGCGAATATTTGGAGAAAAAATGAAAAACAAAATTTTAAAGACCCTTGCCGCAGTGGCGCTCATAGCTTTGGCTATGAGCCTCGCGGCATGCGCAAACGGTAACATTTATGATTCTCTTGCCAAAGAGGGTTATACCGTCAAGGTTCGGTTTGATGCGGGTGGCGCATTCGTCAACGATACGCAGAACGTTACCATCGTTGAGGTTTTCAACAAAGAGGACGTTGTGACGAACTCCGCAGGAAAAACGGGAGTTGCACTTCTCGCACCCGATGATCCGATTCGCGGAGAGGGAATATTCAAACTCAGTAAAATTGACGGCACAAACAACTATTTTCAAGTTGGCTGGTACAAGGAAAGAACACCTGTTGTTGACGGAAACGGTAATCCGCTTGACGTTTTCGGTATTCCGGTTTCCGAATCCAAAAGGGAACAGGCCTATACTTACAGCGGCAAATGGGATTTTGAAAAGGACGTTATCGATCCTGCCGAGCTCACTGACGGTGAGTTGACCTTGTATGCCGCATGGGCACCCTTCTTTACCTACGAATTTTACTCCCAAAATGAATCCGGCGTTTTTGAAAAGATCGGTTCCAAGCAAAAGCTTACTCTCAACATCCCTAAGGTAAGCTCTACGGGAAAGGTTAGCATGAACGACTTTCCCAAAGTAAGCGGAAAGGTTTTTGCCGCGGCTTATTTAGACGAAGCCATGACCGAGCAAATCACTGCAAATCTTGATGGCAGAACGCATTTTGTCGATTACGAAAAGGGAATCGCAACAGAACACGTTATCAAGATTTACGTTACATGGACCGAAGAATAAAGCAAATTGAAACACAAAAGAGCCCAAAGGTTCTGTGAAAATATGAATTAGGAGAAACAGTTATGGAAGAAAACAAAATCCCCAACGAAGAAAACATTCCCGAAGAAGTTACTTCCGAGG
>JAZQKM010000002.1:0-6850 GCA_045542155.1 Eubacteriales bacterium | reverse complement strand
AATCCCGTCGCAGCGGAAGGCTCCCCTGTGCAAGGGGAGCTGTCAGTCGATAGACTGACTGAGGGGTTGGTTCTAACTAATAAAACAAAAAGATAGAGCCAACCCTTCCGTCATTTTCTTGCGAAAATGCCACCTCCCCTTGCACAGGGGAGGCTAAAGCAAGATGCCACATCTGTGGCGGTAGGGCAGGTTTGCAAGTGTTAGATTTTTTGGTGGGCTTTTAGCCTCGCCAGTAATATGCCCTTATAGGGCTGAGCAAGCCACCGGCTTAGCCGGTGGTTATGACTATTCTCTTGACACCCTTTGTCAAATATGATAAAATAAATACGAAGCAATTAAAATGTAAACAAATTTTGAAATTTTCAAAAAACGCTTGACTGTAAAGCAACTTGATAGTGTATAACGGATACGGAGGTGACAAAAATGACCATTAAAGAAGTAGAACAGTTATTGTCCGTATCACGCGCTAATATCCGCTTTTATGAAAAAGAAGGATTGCTCACAGCGACGCGGAAAACAAACAACTATCGCGATTACAGTGAAGAAAACGTTCAGGAACTGAAAAAGATCATTCTTTTTCGGAAATTGGGTTTTACGATCGACGAGATCAAGCAGTTGCAAAACGGACAAATTCATTTGAGCGATGCCGCTGCCGAGAATATTGCCCGCCTTGAAAAGGAGATTGAAAACCTTGAGGGAGCATTGAAGCTCACAAAAAAAATCGCCGACGAGCAAACCGATTTTGATGCCGTGGATGAAGATTATTACTTGGATGTTTTACAGTCCGAAGAAAAGAGCGGAGCGGCGTTCAAGGATATTTTGAAGGACTACTTGATGTTTGAATTGGATCAATTTGACCAAATGTGGAAATGGGTGTTTTTTTATGATTTCAAGGACGCCAGAAAAAGACGTGGGTTGCTAATTGCCGTCGTTACTCTTTTGTTGCTCTGTGTAGCGCGAGGGATTGGCCAAAAATTCATTTGGCAGGGAACGTTTTGGGAAGGATTTCTTTATCCGTTTGCGTTGTTCTTGTTTGTTTTCGTTATTACTACCATTTTCTACATCCTTGCAAAGAAAGCTCCCAAGGTAGGAGCAGTTGTGGCAGAAATCTTTCTTGTGCTTTCCGTTCTCTTTTTGGGCGGTATCGCTTTGCTTATCGTCGTTTTACTCTTGAATTCGTTTTTGCACTTTTGGTTTTGATGACGTTGGCTTTTTTGCCAATGTGATCGAAAATGTTGAATATCTTGTTTCCCCTTGACACCCCACACCAAATTATGCTATAATACTACAGAAAATGACAGAAAGAGAGGACTTCAAACGTGGAAAACAAGAAGCCCCAAAATACACCCGCACCGACGAAAACGCCGGCGAAAGCGGTAGCGGCAAAGCCGAAGCCGTCCGCGCACGCAACAGGCGAAAAGCCCAAGCCTGCCCCGCAGACAAAAGGGAACACGCCTGCACCTGCAAAGCCCGCGCAGACCAAACAGAGCACCGCGCAAAAGCCGCAATCGGCAGCAACCGCAAAGGCAGCACAACCGACACAAAAGAAACCGAATGTCGAGGTGAAAGCCAAAGCGGTAAAACAACCCTCTCCCGCCAAGCCGCAGGCTCCCATAGCAAAAGCTCCTGTGACCAAGGTGGCGGATATAAAACCGACAACCGAAAGGAAACTTGCGCCTGCACCGAAGGCTGTTCCGGAAGCAAAGCCCGCTCCTGCACCGAAGGCTGTTCCGGAAGCAAAGCCCGCTCCTGCACCGAAAGTTGTCTCGGAAGCAAAGCCTGCACCTGCGCCGAAAGTAAAACCTAAAGTAAAGGAGCAAACCCGCGTTCCCGAGGCAAAAGCCGATGACAAGAGTGCTCCTGCAACAATTTCTGCGAGCAAGCCCTCTAAGTTTGTTGACTTGGCAACCAAGGGCTTTGTAATACAATCTTGGCAAATCGCCGTAGCGGTGGCAATCGTTGCCGTGTTGGTGGTTGGGGGTGTTTTGTTAGGAACGCTTCTTGGCAACAAGGATATAGATGATCCCATCGTCGATTATACCGGTCCATTGGTTAACCAAAATCCCGATGATCCGAGCAGTATTGCCTTGCCGGGATATTCCGCGCTCGTGTTTTCTGCAAACTCCAAAAAGGTTACCCTTGAGCTTCCTAATCCAAGTGGCAACCCTTGCTACTTTCAATATGCGCTGACCGTGGTGGAAACGGGCGAAGAGATTTACCGTTCTGAATTGCTTGAACCCGGCAAAATGGTAAAAGACCTCACGCTTAACAAAGCCCTGCCTGCGGGAACTTACACCTTGCGTATCACCATAGATACCTTTTCGCTCCTTGACGGCACAACACCAATGAACGGTGGCGTTCAAGAAGTCGAATTAACCGTTCAATAAGAAAAAAGCACAAGACTTTGCAAATGCAGTTGTCTTGTGCTTTTTTATTTACTTAACCTTCCAAAATGCCATCCATTCCTTGCAGCCGTTTTGTTTGGCGTATTTGCGAATGAAGGGACGTTCAAGGAAACGCTTGAAGCGGAAGAAAAGATTGGTCTTATCCTTGATGGGGGGGACGATGATGGCGCGAAGCCCTATATGTTTGCCTGCAAAGCAATCGGTCAGGAGCTGGTCACCAAGCATTGCCGTTTCGGCGTGAGAGACATTGAGCTCCCGCATTGCACGCTCCAAGGTCTTGCGACCGGGCTTGCCGCTATCGGGGTAGGCGATAAGCCCCAAGGGCTTGTTAAAGCGCTCTACACGCGGTGCGTGGTTGTTGGAAACAAGAGCGGATTTGATGCCATTCTTCTCAAGCTCTTGGAACCAATCGAGAATACGTTTGTCGGGGTCGGGCTGTTCGTAGGGTGCGAGGGTGTTGTCGATGTCGATGAGAAGCGCGCGCACACCAATCGATTGCAAAAAATCGGGTGTGACCTCTCTGAACGAGCCAAACATATAATCGGGGGTGAGATAATTCTTCATTTTGCACGCTCCTTTCTGTTCGTTTTCATCAGTATATCATACTTTTGAGAAAAATACAACCCTAAAAAGGTAGCTGTTGCAGGAGGGTGAAGCCCGCAACAGCTTTTTTTCAAATCACACGCAATGCCTTCCAATAACAGCTTCCGTCGCCTCGTTTTACAAAAACGGCGGTGTAAACATCGGAGTTTTCTCCATTAGCTGTTAGGATGAATTGCATGCGGAAGGTATGTTCTGTTTCATAAAGTTCAAGAATGGTTACCTCGGCAACACATTCGCGAGCTTGCAGGGGGGAAGTATAATAGCCTGCGCGAGAGAGGTAAGAGAAGGCATCACCGCTCTTGTGGCTGACCGACGTGCCGCCAAAGTAACGAAAAACAACGTTTTCAAAATCCTCTTTGGCAATCAGCGTAGCCGCCGAAAGATAAGGATTGGTGCGCGAGACATCCTCGATTGCCTGACGGTTGCCTGTGTAGCGGCTGTAATCATCGCGTAGCATATCATTGAGAATGGCATCGCGGTAAATGCGAACAGCCTCACCTGTTCCCGAAAAGGGAGTGAGACGGATGCTATCGCTGACAATGATACAGACCATATTGGAAAGGAGTGATGCGGTGGCACCGTCGGGCTGGAGCTGACGAAGCGGAGCTTCGGAAAAGTAGTCGTTTACGTCAAGCCCGAAAAGACCGCGGATCCACAAAGCGTTTGGCCCTGCCATGCAGGATACCAAAAGCACAGAGGAGAGCGCCAATAAAAGGATGGTAAGCCCTAAACGACGCGCATGTTGTTTGCTATGAGACACGTTTCGCAAGGATCTCGCCCTCCTTCTTTCTTTATTCTCTTTCTATTTTATCAAAATAGCAATATTTTGTCAATAGTTTTTGTCGAATTTTTTACTATATTTAGTATATTTCCAAGTATTTATTTCACAAGATAGGCGAAAATGTCCTATGTTTTTGGCGTTTTTGTCGTATGCGACGTAAACATACGACATTTTTTCTTTTTTCAGCAATCTTTTACTTGCCGCAAGCCGACTCCAATTTGCGGAACAAAAGACGCTCGACAGAAAGGATTTTGGAGAAAACCGAGCGCACCACGCGGTCCTCGGTGCGTCCCATCAGGGTTTCAAAGCAGTCGATGTTGCGGCGGCGATCCCAAAGGGCAGCCGTGGCGTGGGAGTCTTGCTTTTGCGAAGAATACGAGGTGCGTTTTCGGTAAGGACAGCAGGGCGTTTTTGGCTTGTCACCCTCGCTAAGCGCGAGATAAAGCTCTTCCAAAAGGCGAAAACGTTCAAGGTCTTTTTCTGCAAGCTCTTCAAAGATGTCAGAGAGGGCGGTGTCAGAGTCTTTGCAGACAAGACTGCGGTAGACGTTTTCGGAAATGCTCCAAAATGCCTCGATAGAGCAGGTGTAAACGGCGGCGGCAAGTCGCGCATCGCGCCCAACGCATCCGCGCAACGACGGGCGAAAAGGCGGGTAGTGGATGTATTCATTTTGTTGATGATCAGGCATAGAAAAATCCCCCTTAAAAATCATTCTTTATCAGCCTATGCAAAAGAGGAAAAGGGAGTGAAAGAGTGTGTTATTCTACTTTTGTAGGGGGCGACGTCCCCGACGCCCCGAAAGCTGAAAATTTGTGTTTATCAAATGGGTTTTCGTTTTTTATACAGTCATTTGCAAAAAAACAAACTCGTTTGTTGCGGGCCGTCGAGGACGTCGGCCCCTACAATGTAAATAAGCACTTGACAAATCCCCGTTTTTTGATATAATTATGAGAGTAGAGACTATCTTGAAAGGAGACTGCCCTGTGAGCCGAGATTATCCCCCCTTGAGGCGCAAAAAGCAAAAAATAAAAGACGGTCGCGAATGGGTGGGCGCCAAATATAGTTATATTCCTGCAATCGTCATTTTTGCCGTAGCAGTGCTTTGTCTTATAGACACGGAAGTGGGATTGTTTATGATGCCTGTTTTCTCTTTGGTAGGTGTTCTGTTCCTTATTGCTGCAATCAACTGCCGCGTCACGATGAATACCGAGCAAATTACCGTGCGCAACTTTTTCCACATTTCCAAAACGTATTCGTTTAGCGAAATTGAGTCTTGGAGAGAGAATACGCATTATGTTTATCTTTATCCCGTGAAGGGTCGGCGCATTTGCGTAAGAAGGGATGATGAAGTAGACGGTGGTTTGGGGGATTTATCCCTACAGCTCAAAAAGCGCAACATCAAAGAGCGCGAGGGTGTGAGTGACTCTAAACTCTATTGGGGGAACTGCTCAAGGCCGATTTCGCAAACCATGGCACTTATTGCGGCTGCTTTCGTTGCGTTGTTTTCCTCCATGTTGATAATGAGCGAGTTGGCTACGGTATCAACACGCAAGGAGGATTTGAAAAGCCATACCTTTACTGTTACCGAGGTTCGTGAGGTTGAGGACGGTTTTGAGCTGTATGACAAGGACACCTTCTATTACGTAAAGGATACAGAGCTTATCGAGGGGCGAAAGCCGAGCGACTTGGCGGGAACCAAAGTTTCGGTTTTGACTGATGAAATTAACACAGTATGGGAATTGACCGACAGATACCGTGTCAGTTGGTACACCTTTGAGGAATATGAAGGTTATCTCGGAAATGACACCTTATCAATTATCATTTTTATAGGTTTGTTTGGAGTGGCATCTATTGCCGCACTGACGTATTTTGTTTTGGTGTTGTTGGCTTATCACGCACCGCATAAGCACCCACGTATGTATGAATATTTTGAAACAACCAACATTGGTAGGAAGGGAAGTGTTTCTACCTTTATAGGACTTCCGCCGCAGAAAGGAAACTTATGAAAAAAGCAACGTTTGGCCCCGGTGGAAACGGGGATTGGTTTTATTCCGAAGGAAAAAAGAGCACCCTGCAAGCTCCGGGGTGGCTCAAAGAAAAAGGTCTTGATGCCTTTGAATACGAGGCGGGCAACGGCATTGCAGGTAGCGAGGCAACTCTCTCCGCCATCGGTGAGAAGGCACGCGAGCACGGCATCCTGATGTCGCTCCACACGCCTTATTTTATCTCGCTTTCGGGCGTTGACCCCGAAAAGAGACTCAAAAGCATCGAGTATATTCAAAAGTCACTTTGGGCGGCAGGTTTATTGGGCGCGGATACCATTGTTATTCATAGCGGCAGTGCCGCAAAGATTTCGCGTGAGGAAGCGATGGCACTCTCAAAAGATACCCTCGAAAAGGTAGCCGAAGCCGTTGGTGAGACTTCCATTCGCCTCGGCATTGAAACAATGGGCAAGGTCAATCAGCTCGGTACCCTCGAAGAAGTCATTGAACAATGCAAGGTGTCGCCCATCTATTCACCTGTGGTGGATTTCGGGCACCTGAATGCGCGCAATATTGGCGGTTTCTTTACCGACGTGGATAGCTACCGCCGCGTGTTCGATTTGATTGGAACGGAGCTTGGCGATACGTTTGCACGCGATTTGCATTGCCATTTCTCCAAGATTGAATATACGGGAGCTGGCGAGAAGAAGCACCTCACCTTTGCCGACGAGACCTTTGGCCCCGCTTTTGAACCTCTTGCCGAGGCAATCGTGCGCGAGGGCGTGGGGCCGCGCATCATCTGCGAGTCCGCAGGCACACAAGCCGAGGATGCACTCTTTATGAAGGATGCGTATTTGCACGCGCTGGGAGCAATTACCGAATAAAAAACCAAAAGACGAACGGTTTTCACCGTTCGTCTTTATTTGTATCTATTCAACTTTCTGAGAAATCAGGGTCTCGGTGGCCCCTGATTTCTTGCGACAGCCAAAGCGAGGTTTTACCTCGCGTCGACTGTCTATCCGTGACTTTGGAGTTCTCTTTTAGAATTTTTGTGCAAGAGTTCTTGAAAGGGGTGTGGG
>JAZQKM010000001.1:0-2785 GCA_045542155.1 Eubacteriales bacterium | reverse complement strand
GGGGTCTTTCGACCGAGGTGGTCAAAAACATTAATGACAACAATGCCACCCAGAATCACACACCATTCGGCTATGCCGAGATTGAAGGAAAACACACCCCATTCTTCAAACTTGCCTGAAAAAAGCTCGCCAATATTCCATTTTGTGAGCATACTGCCCCACAGACGAAAGGTTTTGGGAACGTCGCGGTAGCAGTCAAGGCTACGGATAAGTCCCATAAGCAAGAATGTTCTTGTTGCTTGCCAAGCGTGCCAAATGCGAGAATCGGCAAGGCGTGGGAATTTCTTATAAAATCGGCGGTAAAGAGGTTCACACTCGCGTGAAACGAGGATAACAAAGCAGTTGAGCAGTCCCCATACGATGAAGTTCCAGCCTGCGCCGTGCCAAAGTCCTGTTAGGAACCAAGTGGCAATGGTAGCGGTGTAAACGGGCAGGCGCATACCAAAGCCTTTACCAAAGCGTTTGGTAGTGGCGAGGGTAAGTTTTTGCATTCCCTTGCAAACCGACAAAGGGTAAAAGATGTAATCGGTGAACCACGTGCCCATGGTGATGTGCCAGCGGTTCCAATACTCCTTTGTGGAGCGCGATGCGAATGGGCGGTTGAAGTTTTCGGCAAGACGGATTCCCATTGCTTCGGAAAGACCGATGGTGATATCGATGCCACCCGTAAAATCGCCGTAGATCTGTGCGGAATAGAGTAAAATCAGCAAGAAAACGTAAATGCCATCGAACTTGTCCGACTGTTCAATCAGCGTTTTGATGCCGACCATTGCGGTATCGGCAACAATCAGCTTTTTGAAATAGCCCCAAGCAACACGGAACAAGCCTGCACGGACGTTTTCACCGTCAAATTTATGCTCGCCCATAAGCTGCTCTTGCAAATCTCCAAAGCGGCTAATAGGACCTTGTAAAAGCTGTGGAAAGAACGAAACAAAGAGCAACAGCTTTGCAAAGCTCGCCTCTGCCCTCACCTTTTTGCGGTAAACGTCGATGAGGTAACCCATCGATTGGAAGGTGTAGAAAGAGATGCCCAAAGGCAACAAAAGCGACGGAACGGTAAGCTCTTTTGCACCGAATGCACCGAGGATGCTATTGACGTTTCCTATTGCAAAGGCGGTGTATTTCAGCACTGCAAGCATTCCAAAACCGAGGATAAGACCGACGGTCAGGATGCGCAGGCGCTTTTTCTTCTCTTTGGCGCGATATGCCTTGCGCTCCTCTTTGGAAAGTGTGGCGCGGTTTTCTTCTACGTAAGCATCCTCGCGGTCGGCACGAATTTGCAAAATGCGCCCCGTAATCCACGTGATCAATGCAGTGTAAAGAATAAAGTAAAGATACTCCGTACCTGCGTATGCGTAAAAGAAAAGGCTTGAAAACAAGAGCACCCACCATTGCGTGCGGCGAGGCACGAGGTAGTAGACGATTAGCGTCAGCGCCGCGAACAGAATGAATGAAAATGACGTAAATTGCATTTTGTATTATTCTTCGTCAAGACGCTCAATCAGCGCCATAATAGTGTTTACGTTTTGGAAGTTTTCGGGAATGAGCTCCTCTGCGGGAATTTGCACATCAAACTCCATACCGATCTCGGTAACGAGACGAACCATATCCAAAGAATCGAGAACGCCCTCATCATAGAGGTCGTCGATCGCTTCAAAATCCACGTCGGGGTGGAGTACGTTCAAAATGTTGAGTAATGTTTCCATATCTATTTCTCCTTGCGGTTATTTATCATAACTATCCAATTTATATTATACCTTTTTTGATAGTCTTGTCAATGTAAAATGGGAAGATTTTTGGAATTTTGGGAAGAAAAATTGATGCACACACAAGCAAGGGAGATTACCGTAATGTCATACAGGGCTCCCTCCGGGAGGGTGGCTTTCAATGGATATGAAAACAGCCGCACCCGTGGGTGCGGCTGGGAATATTTAATATATGCGAATCAATAGTTGTCCTCAAATATATGACGACATTTCCAAAACGCCCTTATGAGGAAAATGACCGTAGCCACAACCAAAATCAATGTCAGAGCGGTAACTATCAGTGACTGTACAAAAACAATAGTCCGCGCATCATACAAAACTGTTGTTTGTCCGTCTGCATTGGTACTTGTCAGCTGTGAATAATTTATTGCAAACAAATTTAGGATGCCAAGATCGTTTTGAATAGCATATGTTTGACCTTGCACGCTTTTTTCATTTGCCCCAACATCGTACCAATAAAGGGTATTGGCATAGGTATCTTCAATCTCTGACATTTGCAAAATTTGACCATTGGCATCAATCGATATAACAAGACCACTGCGAACTGTGCAAAGATTAATCAGGTCGCCATCCCATTCAACATAAAAATCACCTGCGGATGTAAATGTATAGCCGTATTGGAATTCTCCTTGATTGTAAACGCAAATCGTTTTTTTGTCGATTCCCGAATCAGAACCAATTACAAGCATTCCATCTTCACGCACATCAAAACACGCAACGGGGTATTTTGTAGGCTCAGATGTAATGAGTTTGAGTTGCATATTGCCCTCGATTTTTTCTTGCTCCTCTTTGCTCATATCCGCCACAGAAAATCCTGTGTTGAGCGCACTTGCACTTATCATACCGTTCTGTATGATGATAATGCTAAAAAGAAATGCGCAAATCATTAAAAAAGTTTTTTTCATAAGATAGATATCCCCTTCCAAAGTTGAGCGGCAAGTACAATCTGAAACACAAAAAATTTATATTACTTTTTCTTTTTGAGATAGAATTTCGACTCTGTTCCGGCTCTCAGTCGG